>CAKMOM010000132.1:0-2535 GCA_927910965.1 uncultured Streptococcus sp. | reverse complement strand
CGAGCGAAGCGAAAGAGCCTGTTAATGATAGCAGCAGAGATAGAGGAATAAGCTGGGAAGCTTAGCGACACAGGGTGATAGCCCGTACTCGACATCCAGGCGTGGTACTAAGTTAACGAGAAGTAGGGCGGGACACGTGATATCCTGTTGAAGATGGGGGGACCATCCTCCAAGGCTAAATACTCCTGATTGACCGATAGTGAACCAGTACTGTGAAGGAAAGGCGAAAAGAACCCCGGTGAGGGGAGTGAAATAGAACCTGAAACCTTGTACGGTACAAGCAGTGGGAGCCTGAAAGGGTGACTGCGTACCTTTTGTATAATGGGTCAGCGACTTATATTTTGTAGCGAGGTTAACCGAATAGGGGAGCCGAAGGGAAACCGAGTCTTAACTGGGCGTCTAGTTGCAAGGTATAGACCCGAAACCCGGTGATCTAGCCATGGGCAGGTTGAAGGTTGGGTAACACTAACTGGAGGACCGAACCGACTAATGTTGAAAAATTAGCGGATGACTTGTGGCTGGGGGTGAAAGGCCAATCAAACCGGGAGATAGCTGGTTCTCCCCGAAATCTATTTAGGTAGAGCCTTGAGCGGACACCTTCGGGGGTAGAGCACTGTTTCGGCTAGGGGTCCATCCCGGATTACCAACCCGATGCAAACTACGAATACCGAAGAGTGATACTCAGGAGACACACGGCGGGTGCTAACGTCCGTCGTGGAGAGGGAAACAACCCAGACCGCCAGCTAAGGTCCCAAAGTCTATATTAAGTGGGAAACGAAGTGGGAAGGCTTAGACAGCTAGGATGTTGGCTTAGAAGCAGCCATCATTTAAAGAAAGCGTAATAGCTCACTAGTCGAGTCGGCCTGCGCGGAAGATGTAACGGGGCTGAAATATAGCACCGAAGCTGCGGCATCAGACGTAAGTCTGTTGGGTAGGGGAGCGTTGTGTAAGCGGAAGAAGGTGTGTTGAGAAGCATGCTGGACGTATCACAAGTGCGAATGCTGACATAAGTAACGATAAAACGGGTGAAAAACCCGTTCGCCGGAAGACCAAGGGTTCCTGTCCAACGTTAATCGGGGCAGGGTGAGTCGGCCCCTAA
The DNA here is from genome assembly GCA_927910965.1 of uncultured Streptococcus sp. Taxonomy (GTDB): domain Bacteria; phylum Bacillota; class Bacilli; order Lactobacillales; family Streptococcaceae; genus Streptococcus. The sequence continues at coordinate 1,436 of CAKMOM010000132.1, read as the reverse complement.
GGCGAGGCTGAAGAGCGTAGTCGATGGGAAACAGGTTAATATTCCTGTACTTGGTAAAGCTGCGATGTGGGGACGGAGTAGGTTAGGTTATCGCACTGTTGGATATGTGCGTTTAAGTTTGTAGGTGTGAAGTTTAGGCAAATCCGGACTTCTTTAACACTGAGAGATGATGACGAGGCTCTACGGAGCTGAAGTAACCGATACCACACTTCCAGGAAAAGCCACTAAGCGAAAGGCTTTACTAAACCGTACTGAAAACCGACACAGGTGGTCAGGTAGAGAATACTCAGGCGCTTGAGAGAACTCGGGTGAAGGAACTAGGCAAAATAGCACCGTAACTTCGGGAGAAGGTGCGCCGGCGTAGATTGTAGTCCCTCGCGGGCGAAGGTTGAACCGGTCGAAGATACCAGCTGGCTGCAACTGTTTATTAAAAACACAGCACTCTGCAAACACGAAAGTGGACGTATAGGGTGTGATGCCTGCCCGGTGCTGGAAGGTTAATTGATGGTGTAATCGAAAGAGAAGCTCCTGATCGAAGCCCCAGTAAACGGCGGCCGTAACTATAACGGTCCTAAGGTAGCGAAATTCCTTGTCGGGTAAGTTCCGACCTGCACGAATGGCATAATGATGGCCAGGCTGTCTCCACCCGAGACTCAGTGAAATTGAAATCGCCGTGAAGATGCGGTGTACCCGCGGCTAGACGGAAAGACCCCGTGAACCTTTACTATAGCTTGACACTGAACATTGAATTTTGATGTGTAGGATAGGTGGGAGACTTAGAAGTAGTCACGCCAGTGATTATGGAGTCGTCCTTGAAATACCACCCTTTAACGTTTGATGTTCTAACGAAGATTACGAAACGTGGTCTCGGACAGTGTCTGGTGGGTAGTTTGACTGGGGCGGTCTCCTCCCAAAGAGTAACGGAGGAGCACGAAGGTTTGCTAATGACGGTCGGACATCGTCAGGTTAGTGCAATGGTATAAGCAAGCTTAACTGCGAGACAGACAAGTCGAGCAGGTACGAAAGTAGGTCATAGTGATCCGGTGGTTCTGCATGGAAGGGCCATCGCTCAACGGATAAAAGGTACTCCGGGGATAACAGGCTGATACCGCCCAAGAGTTCATATCGACGGCGGTGTTTGGCACCTCGATGTCGGCTCATCACATCCTGGGGCTGAAGTAGGTCCCAAGGGTATGGCTGTTCGCCATTTAAAGTGGTACGCGAGCTGGGTTTAGAACGTCGTGAGACAGTTCGGTCCCTATCTGCCGTGGGCGTTGGAGAATTGATTGGGGCTGCTCCTAGTACGAGAGGACCGGAGTGGACGCACCACTGGTGTTCCGGTTGTGTCGCCAGACGCATTGCCGGGTAGCTAAGTGCGGAAGAGATAAGTGCTGAAAGCATCTAAGCACGAAACTTGCCAAGAGATGAGTTCTCCC
>CAKMOM010000131.1:0-3642 GCA_927910965.1 uncultured Streptococcus sp. | reverse complement strand
AAAAGCCCCTAGATTCGTTTCTAAGGGCTTCTAATTAGGTCTGTGTTATGTTTGTTCATATACCAACAAAACACCACCACGGTAGCTTTTAGCGAAGTCTAGCAGTATCTCAGCCTTGAGACGTTCATACTCAGCTTTATCAATGCCCAGCGTCTCATATAACTGAAATAGCTTTAATCTATCTATAGATCGTCTTGTAAAGAGATTGGCGAATATCTCACGTCCTACATCATACAATCACTTATCTTCAATTCTAAGTCTAGTCTCTGAATTGCTTTTTCAAAATTTTTAATGCTTTTTAGTTTCTTTTCTACTTGGTTAGTGGTCACACTGGTATTCCTTATAGTATAATTAGTTTAAAGAGAAGTGAGGTAGAAATGATAGTGTCGCTACGCAACTTCATAGTTTGAGATGACGGGACAGGCACACCGTCCACTACTCTTGAGCGCTTAGATTATTCTAGGTGCTTTTTTTGCATTTTCTCGGTGTTCGCTCTTGGTTCAAGTCCATTCTCCATACCATTTGGTAAGGAATTAAGAGACATTTTTATCTCTTCTATCTCCTTGTCATTCTGCGAGCAACTAAGGCAAGTTATCGCACAATTGATATTGACCCACAAACTATAGAGGTCTTAAAAGTGTATCAAAAAAGACAAAGGCAAGAAGCTTGGAAACTTGGTCGAACTGAAACTGTTGTCTTCTCAGATTTTATTCATAAATACCCAAACAATAAAACACTATCAACTCGTTTAAATACACGTTTCAAACATGCTGGCGTTCCTAATATCGGATTCCATGGTTTTAGACACACACACGCTAGTCTTTTGCTAAACTCTGGAATACCATATAAAGAATTACAACACCGTCTAGGTCATTCTACACTAGCTATGACTATGGACACTTACAGTCATCTCTCCAAAGAAAAAGCAAAAACAGCCGTCTCATTTTATGAGAAAGCTGTAAGTTCTTTGTAAAGGGGGACAAAAAGGGGGACAAACCCATAAATCAACATTTTAAGACAAAGCAAAAAGCCCACTGTTGTAGGCTTTCTGTAAGATATTTCTTAAAATTAAAGCATTTTGTTGTAGAATTCAACGACAAGTGCTTCGTTGATTTCTGGGTTGATTTCGTCGCGTTCTGGCAAGCGAGTCAATGAACCTTCCAATTTTTCAGCGTCGAATGATACGAATGCTGGACGTCCAAGAGTAGCTTCTACTGCTTCAAGGATTGCTGGAACTTTCAATGATTTTTCACGAACTGAGATCACTTGACCTGGAGTTACACGGTATGATGGGATATCAACGCGTTTTCCGTCAACAAGGATGTGACCGTGGTTTACGAATTGACGAGCTTGACGACGAGTAGTCGCAAGACCAAGACGGTAAACAACGTTATCCAAACGACGTTCCAAAAGAAGCATGAAGTTGAAACCTAGGATTCCGCCTTTGATTTTTGTAGCTTGTACGAACAAGTTACGGAATTGTTTTTCACCTACACCGTAAGTGAAACGAAGTTTTTGTTTTTCAGCCAATTGCAAACCGTATTCTGACAATTTAGAACGGTTGTTTGGTCCGTGTTGTCCTGGTACGTAGTTACGACGTGCCAATTCTTTACCTGTACCTGTAAGTGAAAGGCCAAGGCGACGAGCTTGTTTCCAAGATGGTCCTGTATAACGTGACATGTGAATGTCCTCCTGATATAAATAATATTTCGGTGGAAATAGTCACTTAGAAAGCCCTGATTCGTGCAGATGCCCTTCGCCTAAACAGCCAAGGTTACTTATCATAAGACACCTGTTGACGAGCTTCATGCTTTCCTGCTGATATTTCACACAAAATCCATTTTACCATGAATAGCTAGATTTGTAAAGAGGTTTTAAGCTTTATTTTCATTGCCAGAGAGATTGAGAACGAGGGTAAAGGTGCTTCCGAGACCGTACTGACTGCTAACTATGATTTCTCCACCTAATTGATGGGCCAATTCACGCGCAATCGCAAGTCCTAAGCCATGACCACCTGTTTTCATGTTACGCGAAGTTTCTACACGATAAAGGCGTTTGAAAATATTCTCCAAATCCTCTGGAGCAATGCCCTGCCCCTCATCGGTCACACTGATTGAAAGCTGGTTATTCTCCAGCTTAGCCACCACTTCCAGCTTGGTTCCTGGAGCAGAGTATTTAAAAGCGTTATTGACCAGATTCACCAAGATTCGAGAAAGCTTGGCATAATCTCCCTCAATCCGAGCAGACTCTGGGATTACCTGCAAATGGACATCTCGCTCCTCCTGCTCAATCAAGAACTGAAATTCACTCATGCACTCAATCAAGAGCTGGTCAAGAAAAATGCTGTCTTTGCTGGTCGTTTCCACCTGATTTTTAGCCGTGTTTAGGGTCAAAAAATTTAATTCCTCAACCAGTTTATTGAGTCTTTCCGTCTGGCGTCCAATGGTTGCTAGATAATGGTCCTGTTCTCCTTCCTTGATAACCCCATCCAAAATCCCTTCTACCGTCGCTTGAATCGAAGTAATAGGAGTCTTGATATCATGCGATAGCTGGGCAATCATCAAGCCCTTTTCACGTTCGCTTTCTTCCAAGGAATCAAAGGTGGCCTGCAAATCATGGGACATTTCATTGAAAGCTTGGCCTAATTGCTGAAATTCTACAGGTCCTTGAACCTCCATATTTGATGGAAAGTCCTTGTCTGCCACCCGCTTGGCATGTTCCTTGAGTTTGCTCAACGAAGTAAAGACCGGCGATAGGAGAAAGAGACTAATCCCAGCACCGACAAGGCTGGCAACGATGGTCATTCCAAGCAGAAAGTAAATCTCGCTTTTCTCAATCAGCATTTTTTGAACAGCCCAAAAAACCACGATAATCGTTAGGAGTGTTGAAATGACATACCCCACTAAAATATAACTTTTTAATTTCATTGACTACCTCGTGCTTTCTCAATTTTGTAGCCCAAGCCCCAGACGGTTTTGATGGTCGGTGTTTCTGTACTAGCATGTTTAGCCAACTCCTGTCGAAGAGCATGGATATGAACATTCAAGGTATTGGTATCATCCACATAGTCTTCTTGCCAGACCTTTTCATAGAGGTCTGTTTTAGAGAAAACGCGCTCTGGATTGCTAGCTAAAAGCCATAGAAGTTCGAAGGATTTGACTGTCAAATCAAGCGCCACATCTCCGACTTGAACCTCATGACTACTGTGATTCATCCGTAAATCCCCAAGACTGACGACTTCTGACTCACCTCCACGATGAAGGCGGCGCAAGATATTGTGGACACGCAAAACCAGCTCACGGGGGCTAAAGGGCTTGGCAATAAAGTCATCTGCTCCCAAACTCAGGCCGTAAATCTTGTCCTGCTCGCTGGTCTTAGCCGTGATAAAGAGAAAAGGCTGATCCGGAGATTGATACTGGACCTCGCTAATCAAATCATATCCATCCATTCGAGGCATCATGATATCTGTAATAATCAAATCAATCGCTTTTCGCTTGAAGATTTCTAAGGCCTCTACCCCATCATGGGCTACCAAAACCTGATATCCTGCCTGAACCAGATAACGTTGATGAATATCTGTGATTTCTACCTCGTCGTCAACGAGTAAAATTGTCTTTCCCATCTATCTCTCCTTTGAAAAAA
>CAKMOM010000130.1:0-20246 GCA_927910965.1 uncultured Streptococcus sp. | reverse complement strand
TTTGCTAGACGTGACTGTCGGTGAGGGTGCCTTCATGAAGACGGTTGATGAGGCGCGTGAATTGGCTCAAACCATGGTGGAACTTGGTAAGGCAGTTGGTCGAAAGACGGTAGCAGTGATTACGGATATGAGTCAGCCCTTGGGACGAGCGATTGGAAATCGTCTAGAAATTCTTGAAGCACTGGAGATTTTACAAGGTCAAGGACGTCAGGATATTACCCATTTTATATGCGAATTGGCTCAAATTATGCTTGGTCTGGCAAATGTTAACAAGACAGTTGAAGAAGTTCGCCAACATCTTGAGAATGGCAAGGCACTGGCTAAGTTTGAGGAAATGGTCCAAGCCCAGGGTGGAGACTTGGAAGACCTCTATCGTCCTGTAAATGTAGCCCATGTGGTGGAAATCCCTGCTCAGGAAACGGGGGTCATTTCAGCTCTTCCAGCTATGGAATTTGGGCTTTATGCTATGAGACTGGGGGCAGGCCGTGCAGTCAAGTCTGATGCCTTGGACTATGAAACAGGAATTGTTTTTGAAAAGAAAGTTGGAGATTCCGTTCAAAAGGGAGAAATTGTTGCAAAAGTATACACAAATGGAAAAATTTCTCCTCAGCTAGTTACAGATTTTCAAAAATATGTTAAAATAAATGATAGCGTGCAAAGTTTACGAGAAATTATAGAAATCATCTCATAAACTGCAGGAGAATCCGAATATGAAATTAAATAAATATATCGATCATACACTTTTGAAACAAGATGCGACAGAAAATCAAATTGATTGTTTGTTGTCTGAAGCTAGAGAGTATGATTTTGCCAGTGTTTGCGTTAATCCGACCTGGGTTGAACATGCTAAAAAAGGGCTTGAAGACACAGATGTCAAGGTCTGTACAGTAGTAGGTTTCCCTTTGGGGGCAACAACTTCAGCTGTGAAAGCTTTTGAAACCAAGGAAGCTATCCAAAATGGTGCAGATGAGATTGATATGGTGATCAATGTTGGAGCTCTCAAATCAGGTAATCTTAATTTGGTTGAATCGGACATTTGTGCGGTTGTGGAAGCAAGTGGTAACAAGTTAGTGAAAGTCATTATTGAAGCTTGCCTTCTGACTGACCAAGAAAAAGTTGTAGCCTGCCAATTAGCTCAAAAAGCGGGAGCTGACTTTGTTAAAACATCTACTGGCTTTTCAACTGGTGGCGCTACAGTAGCAGATGTTAGATTAATGCGTGAAACAGTTGGACCTGATATGGGAGTTAAGGCTGCTGGTGGAGCTCGTTCTTATGCAGATGCTCTTGCCTTTGTTGAAGCAGGTGCGACTCGTATCGGAACGTCAGCTGGGGTAGCCATTTTAAAAGGAGAATTGGCAGATGGCGACTACTGAGTTGATTGAACTAGCAATTGAAACCAGCAAGAAAGCCTATGTGCCCTATTCTCATTTTCCAGTCGGAGCTGTTTTAGTGACAAAAGATGGTAGCACTTATACAGGTGTCAATATTGAGAATGCTAGCTATCCTTTGACCAACTGCGGAGAGCGTACAGCGATTTTTAAAGCAGTTTCCGAAGGCCAAAGAGAGTTTTCCGAATTGATTGTTTATGGACAAACTGAAAAACCAATCTCGCCATGTGGTGCTTGTCGCCAAGTGATGGCTGAATTTTTTGAACAAGATCTAAAAGTGACCTTAGTCGCAAAAGATAAATCGACGGTCGAGATGACGGTCGGGGAGTTACTTCCATACTCTTTTACAGACTTAAACTAGTCTGAGTCGCTCTCTGAGTGGCACGGTCCTTGTGGCCAACCAATCCATACTTGCAACATCGTTGCACATCTTATTTAGGAGGTTCAGTAATGAACAAGAAACAATGGCTAGGCCTTGGTCTAGTTGCAGTGGCAGCAGTTGGACTTGCTGCATGTGGTAACCGCTCTTCTCGTAACGCAGCTTCATCTTCTGATGTGAAGACAAAAGCAGCAATCGTCACTGATACTGGTGGTGTTGATGACAAATCATTCAACCAATCAGCTTGGGAAGGTTTGCAAGACTGGGGTAAAGAACACAATCTTTCAAAAGATAAAGGTTTCACTTACTTCCAATCAACAAGTGAAGCTGACTACGCTAACAACTTGCAACAAGCGGCTGGAAGCTACAACCTAATCTTCGGTGTTGGTTTTGCCCTTCACAATGCGGTTGAAGAAGCAGCAAAAGACCACTCTGACTTGAACTATGTCTTGATTGATGATGTGATTAAAGATCAAAAGAATGTTGCTAGTGTAACATTTGCTGATAATGAAGCGGCTTACCTTGCAGGTGTTGCAGCGGCTAAAACAACTAAAACAAAACAAGTTGGTTTTGTAGGTGGTATTGAATCTGAAGTTATCTCACGTTTTGCAGCTGGATTTAAAGCAGGTGTTGAATCAGTAGACCCATCTATCAAAGTACAAGTTGACTACGCTGGTTCATTTGGTGATGCTGCTAAAGGTAAAACAATTGCAGCTGCACAATACGCAGCTGGTGCAGACGTTGTTTACCAAGCAGCAGGTGGAACAGGTGCTGGTGTCTTTGCAGAAGCAAAATCACTCAACGAAAGCCGTCCTGAAGGGGAAAAAGTTTGGGTTATCGGTGTTGACCGTGACCAAGTAGCAGAAGGCAAATACACTTCTAAAGATGGAAAAGAATCAAACTTTGTTCTTGTATCTACTTTGAAACAAGTTGGTACAACTGTAAAAGATATTGCTAACAAGGCAGAAAAAGGTGAATTCCCTGGCGGTCAAGTGATCGTTTACTCATTGAAAGATAAAGGGGTTGACTTGGCAGTAACAAACCTTTCAGAAGAAGGTAAAAAAGCTGTTGAAGATGCAAAAGCTAAAATCCTTGATGGAAGCGTAAAAGTTCCTGAAAAATAATGGATGGAAGTCATTTCTTAGGAAGCGGCCCTCGGCCGCTTTTTTAAGAGTTGAGGCAAAGTCATTTTGTCTCAGTAAAGCTTGCTACTAGAGAAACTAGCAAGTTTTATTGAAATAAAATAAGACTCTGAAAGGAAGAGCACATGGCACACGAAAATGTCATTGAGATGCGTGATATTACCAAGGTGTTTGGTGAATTTGTTGCCAACGACAAAATCAACTTGCACCTACGAAAAGGTGAAATTCATGCACTTTTAGGAGAAAATGGGGCTGGAAAGTCCACGCTCATGAACATGTTAGCAGGGCTTCTTGAACCAACCAGTGGTGAAATTGTGGTCAACGGTCAAGTTGTCAACCTCGATTCACCATCTAAAGCAGCTAGCTTGGGAATCGGAATGGTTCACCAGCACTTTATGTTGGTAGAAGCTTTTACAGTGGCTGAAAACATCATTTTAGGTAGTGAATTAACTAAAAATGGTGTATTAGATATCGCTGGAGCTAGCAAAGAAATCAAGGCTCTTTCTGAACGTTATGGCTTAGCTGTTGATCCTTCTGCTAAAGTGGCAGACATCTCAGTTGGAGCCCAACAACGTGTAGAAATTTTAAAAACCCTTTATCGGGGGGCTGATATCCTTATCTTTGACGAACCAACGGCTGTCTTGACTCCATCAGAAATTGATGAGTTGATGGCTATTATGAAAAATCTTGTCAAAGAAGGAAAATCAATTATCTTGATCACCCACAAGTTGGATGAGATTCGAGCAGTTTCTGACCGCGTTACAGTTATCCGTCGTGGAAAATCAATTGAAACTGTCGAAATTGCAGGGGCTACCAATGCTGATTTGGCAGAAATGATGGTAGGTCGTTCTGTTTCCTTTAAAACAGAGAAGCAAGTCTCTCAACCAAAAGAAGTGGTCTTGTCTATTAAAGACTTGGTGGTCAATGAAAACCGCGGTGTCCCAGCTGTGAAAAATCTATCCTTGGATGTTCGTGCTGGAGAGATTGTTGGGATTGCGGGGATTGATGGAAATGGTCAGTCTGAACTGATTCAAGCCATCACAGGTCTTCGCAAGGTTGAATCTGGTAGCATTGAGCTAAAAGGAGATTCAATTGTAGGCTTGCACCCACGACAAATTACAGAGTTGAGTGTTGGGCACGTTCCAGAAGACCGTCACCGTGATGGCTTGATTTTGGAAATGATGATTTCTGAAAATATTGCCCTTCAAACCTACTACAAAGAACCACATAGTAAAAATGGAATTTTGAACTATTCAAATATTACTTCTTATGCTAAAAAGTTAATGGAAGAGTTTGATGTTCGCGCTGCCAGTGAATTTGTTCCTGCAGCTGCACTCTCAGGAGGAAATCAACAAAAAGCAATTATTGCTCGTGAAATTGATCGAGATCCTGATCTCCTTATCGTCAGCCAACCAACTCGTGGTTTGGATGTCGGTGCCATTGAATATATCCACAAACGCTTGATTGAAGAGCGTGATAACGGGAAGGCTGTCCTTGTTGTCAGCTTTGAATTGGATGAGATTTTAAACGTTTCAGACCGTATTGCCGTTATCCACGATGGTAAGATTCAAGGTATTGTATCACCAGAAACAACCAATAAACAAGAACTTGGTGTCTTGATGGCTGGTGGAAACTTGGGAAAGGAGAAGAGTGATGTCTAAAAAATTACAACAAATTTCGGTTCCCTTGATTTCTGTATTCCTAGGAATTTTACTCGGAGCCATTGTCATGTGGATCTTTGGTTATGATGCTATTTGGGGCTATGAAGAATTGTTCTATACAGCCTTTGGTAGTCTGCGTGGGATTGGAGAAATCTTCCGCGCCATGGGGCCTTTGGTCTTGATTGGTCTTGGCTTTGCCGTTGCCAGTCGTGCAGGTTTCTTTAACGTTGGGCTTCCTGGTCAGGCTTTGGCAGGTTGGATTCTCAGTGGTTGGTTTGCCTTGTCGCATCCAGATATGCCACGCCCCTTGATGATTCTAGCAACCATCGTGATTGCCTTGATTGCTGGTGGAATTGTCGGAGCTATTCCAGGTATTCTGAGAGCCTATCTAGGGACGTCAGAGGTTATCGTAACTATCATGATGAACTACATCGTTTTGTATGTAGGGAATGCCTTTATCCATGCCTTCCCTAAAGACTTCATGCAAAGTACAGATTCGACCATTCGTGTTGGGGCTAATGCAACCTACCAAACACCTTGGTTGTCTGAGTTGACTGGTAACTCACGGATGAATATTGGTATTTTCTTTGCTATCATTGCAGTTGTAGTTATTTGGTTCATGCTCAAGAAAACGACTCTTGGTTTTGAAATTCGTGCAGTTGGTCTTAATCCCCATGCTTCAGAATATGCTGGTATTTCTGCCAAACGGACTATCATCCTATCTATGATTATTTCAGGTGCCCTGGCAGGTCTTGGTGGAGCTGTTGAAGGGCTTGGAACCTTCCAGAACGTCTATGTTCAAGGGGCGTCATTGGCTGTTGGATTTAACGGGATGGCAGTTAGTCTGCTTGCAGCCAACTCACCAATCGGTATTCTCTTTGCAGCCTTCCTATTTGGTGTTCTCCAAGTTGGAGCTCCTGGTATGAATGCAGCGCAGGTACCATCTGAGCTTGTCAGCATTGTAACAGCGTCTATTATCTTCTTTGTCAGTGTTCATTACCTTATCGAACGCTTTGTCAAACCGAAAAAACAAGTTAAAGGAGGTAAGTAAAGATGTCTATTACAACCTTGCTCACCCTCTTGGTGTCTTCTATGCTGATTTACTCAGCCCCCCTCATCTTTACAAGTATTGGTGGTGTTTTCTCTGAACGTGGTGGTGTCGTAAACGTCGGCCTTGAAGGAATTATGGTTATGGGTGCCTTTTCTGGAGTTGTCTTTAACCTTGAATTTGCTGAACAATTTGGAGCAGCAACTCCATGGCTATCCTTGCTAGTTGCAGGATTGGTTGGAGGTCTCTTCTCTATCATCCACGCAGCAGCGACGGTTCATTTCCGTGCAGACCATGTTGTCAGCGGTACGGTATTGAACTTAATGGCGCCTGCCTTGGCTGTTTTCTTGGTGAAAGTTCTTTATAACAAAGGACAAACCGACAATTTAAGTCAGACTTTTGGACGCTTTGATTTTCCAGTCTTGGCTAACATCCCAGTAATTGGTGATATCTTCTTCAAGTCGACTAGTCTGCTTGGTTATCTGGCCATTGCCTTCTCATTCCTTGCTTGGTTTATCCTCTTCAAGACTCGCTTTGGTCTTCGTCTCCGCTCCGTCGGTGAACACCCTCAAGCAGCGGATACCTTGGGAATCAACGTCTACAAGATGAGATACTTAGGAGTTATCATATCAGGTTTCCTAGGTGGAATTGGTGGAGCGATTTATGCTCAATCCATCTCAGTTAACTTCTCAGTGACAACTATTGTTGGACCTGGATTTATCGCCCTTGCTGCAATGATCTTTGGGAAATGGAATCCAATCGGAGCCATGCTATCTAGTCTCTTCTTTGGACTTTCACAAAGTTTGGCTGTTATCGGATCTCAATTGCCATTCCTACAAGGAGTGCCTGCGGTTTACCTTCAAATCGCACCTTATGTTTTGACCATTCTTGTCTTGGCAGCCTTCTTTGGAAAAGCAGTTGCACCAAAAGCAGATGGTATCAACTATATCAAATCAAAATAAGCATACAAAAAAAACGTCAGTACAGAATTGAACTGGCGTTTTATTTTTTAGGATGTTGGTGAGTTAGGTTCAATCCCCAAGGGACCAAATTTTCAGTTTTATTTTTGATACGAGAGATATTATCCTTATGACGAATGATAATCAAACTAGCAAGTGCTAGGATAATGAAGATGAAGAGAGGGTCATAGTGATTCAGGATAAAACCAAAAAGCGGAAAGAGTAGAACCCCGATGACAGCCGCGATAGATGCTGTGACACTAGACAGTGAAATCATACTACCCAGATAGAGGGTTCCAAAGAAAACAACTGCTAGGTAGAGACAGAAGATAGGCGCAAATCCGAAAATCACTCCAGCACTGGTTGCGACAGCCTTACCTCCTTTAAATCCTGCAAAGATAGGAAAGGTATGACCAATAACAGCCAAAAGTCCAAAGATAAGAGGCGAAACGCCTTGCAGATGGAAAATAATCGGAAGAAGTGTTGCTAGGGTTCCTTTGAAAAAGTCAATCACAAATGTTGCCATGCCAGCTTTCTTACCTAAAATGCGGAAGGTATTGGTCGTTCCAGTGTTACCAGAACCATGTTCGCGCAGATTGATTTGAAAAAATACTTGTCCAATCCAGAGACCAGACGGAATCGAACCCAGCAGATAGGCTAGGATTAATAAAACTATTGTAATCATACTCCTATTATATCATGAAATGGAGAAGAAAGGCAGAGAATCTCTTCTGAAATTGTCACAGCGGAGAAAGAAAAATTTTGCAAAATCCTTAGAAAACTTGTAGAATAGTAAAGATGAACGAATAGGAGGTTCCTTGTGTCAAAAAAGGAAATCAATATTAATAATTATAATGATGACGCCATTCAGGTGCTAGAAGGGTTGGATGCGGTTCGAAAACGTCCGGGGATGTATATCGGATCGACCGATGGTGCTGGTCTCCATCACCTAGTCTGGGAAATCGTCGATAATGCTGTTGATGAGGCCTTGTCTGGATTTGGTGACCGTATTGATGTGACCATTAATAAAGACGGCAGTTTAACGGTTCAAGACCATGGTCGTGGGATGCCGACAGGTATGCACGCTATGGGAATTCCAACTGTAGAGGTTATCTTTACCATCCTTCATGCCGGAGGAAAATTTGGTCAAGGAGGCTACAAGACATCAGGTGGACTTCACGGGGTAGGCTCTTCTGTCGTCAATGCTCTCTCGAGTTGGTTGGAAGTTGAAATCACCCGTGATGGAGCAGTTTACAAGCAACGTTTTGAAAATGGTGGCAAGCCAGTTACCACTCTAGAAAAGGTTGGAACGGCACCTAAGTCAAAAACAGGTACCAAGGTTACGTTTATGCCTGATGCGACGATCTTTTCTACGATAGACTTCAAGTACAATACCATCTCAGAGCGTCTTAATGAATCAGCCTTTCTCTTGAAAAATGTGACCTTGTCCTTGACGGATAAGCGAACAGATGAGTCTGTTGAGTTTCACTATGAAAATGGGGTACAAGACTTTGTTTCTTATCTGAATGAAGACAAGGAAACCTTGACACCAGTTCTTTACTTTGAAGGTGAAGACAATGGTTTCCAAGTGGAAGTAGCTCTTCAGTATAATGACGGATTTTCAGATAACATTCTATCCTTTGTTAATAACGTTCGTACCAAGGATGGGGGAACGCATGAAACAGGACTTAAGTCTGCCATTACCAAGGTTATGAATGACTATGCGCGTAAGACAGGTCTTCTCAAGGAAAAAGATAAAAACCTTGAAGGTTCCGACTATCGTGAGGGATTAGCAGCCGTTCTTTCTATCCTTGTTCCTGAAGAACATTTGCAGTTTGAAGGCCAGACCAAGGACAAACTTGGAAGCCCACTAGCTCGTCCGGTTGTAGATGGAATTGTGGCTGATAAGTTGACTTTCTTCCTCATGGAAAATGGGGAACTAGCCTCTAATCTTATTCGCAAGGCTATCAAGGCGCGTGATGCCCGTGAAGCAGCACGTAAAGCGCGTGATGAAAGCCGAAATGGTAAGAAAAATAAGAAAGATAAGGGCTTGTTGTCGGGTAAATTAACGCCAGCCCAGTCTAAGAATCCTGCTAAGAATGAACTCTATCTAGTTGAGGGGGACTCTGCCGGCGGTTCTGCCAAGCAAGGTCGTGACCGCAAGTTCCAGGCTATCTTGCCTCTACGTGGTAAAGTTATCAATACAGCCAAGGCTAAGATGGCAGATATCCTCAAAAACGAAGAAATCAACACCATGATTTATACCATCGGTGCAGGTGTTGGAGCAGACTTCTCTATTGAAGATGCCAACTATGACAAAATCATTATCATGACCGATGCGGATACAGACGGTGCCCATATTCAAACACTTCTCTTAACCTTTTTCTACCGTTATATGCGTCCGCTAGTTGAGGCGGGACATGTCTATATTGCCCTTCCGCCTCTTTACAAGATGTCCAAAGGAAAAGGCAAGAAAGAAGAAGTGGCCTACGCTTGGACAGACGGAGAACTTGAAGAACTCCGCAAGCAGCTCGGTAAAGGCGCTACCCTCCAACGCTATAAAGGGCTTGGTGAGATGAATGCGGACCAGCTCTGGGAAACAACCATGAATCCAGAAACCCGTACCCTTATCCGTGTCACCATTGAAGATCTGGCTCGCGCCGAACGTCGCGTCAATGTCCTTATGGGAGACAAGGTCGAACCACGACGTAAGTGGATTGAAGATAATGTCAAGTTTACGCTGGAAGAGAGTGGTGCGTTTTGAACGATGCAAAATAAACAAATTATGATAAATGAATTGAAAGAAATAGCTATGAGATATAGAAAAGCTATTGAAAAAGCAATTCAGACAAAAGAGATTATTGATTATAACCTAGTGAATTTTCCTAAGGGATGTTGCAATTTTGTAAGTGACTACCTTCAGAGGTTTTTATATGAACAAGGAATTGAATCATTATATGTTTCTGGAGAATATGGTTCTGGATGGGAAGGGGATTCTCATGCTTGGTTAGTTGCCTATGAAGATATAATTGTTGATATTACCGGAGATCAGTATCAAGATAATGAAGGAGAACTCTTTTATGATATTTCGGTGTATGTTGGCGAAGAGGATGAGTTTCATAAATTATTTAAATATAATGCCCCCTCCGATTTCATATCCTGAGCAAGAAATAAATAATTCTCGTAGCAGTCATTTAAAAGAAAAAAATAACAAAAATTACAATATAATTTTGAAATACATTCAAAATTAGAGTTTTGCACTGTGAAAAGGGGAATTATTATGAAAGAATCAGATGTTCTGACTAGGATTGGATTGAAAGATAAAGACGAATTGGTCTATTTATTAGAAAATAGTGGATTAAATGAGAGATTGTCTAGATTGGCTTCTATTGATAGAGAACCACATTCTATTAGGTTAGAATTTTGTGAATCGGGATGTTACTTTAAAATAGTAAAAAATGATGTGAGCGATATATCGAGTGTTAAAGGAGAAAAATTTAAATTCTTTAGAAGAGGCTGGTCTTGCGTACTCAAATCACAAAAAAATAAAAAATGTTTCTAAGCTAAGCTCTCCTAATATATTAAAAGGGCAGTATAATCCTAAGAAGTTAGATGGACAATATTTTTTTCACTCGGGGCATATTCTAGGTAAACAATTTTATAGTTTTATTTCTTATTATTCATGCAATGATAAATATAGTAGTGCCAAAGATATTATAAATAGCAAAGAGAAGAACATATTTCTACAATTTAGTGTTGCGAATAAAGAATCTAGTTCGTTCGTCAATAGAAGAAGTCAGGCTTATTATGAAAATTTAGTCACTGACTATTTTAATGCTGATATTGAAGAAATTTTTTATGAAGTAAAAGCTGTTTTTTATAGCAAAGACTCTAAATACCCTATTGGAACAGAAATATTTTTAAAACCCATTATCCGCAAGAGAATTCCTTCTTTGGAAAATGATTTGGAGGAAATTCATGTCTTTATACCAAATTTTGATGTAGATTTTAATTTGTCTAAATTACCTTCAGATTACGAGGGATATGTTAGCTATCGTAAATTTTATCTTGAAGGATACAAAGAAGTTTATAAAGATTGTTTTGAAAATATCTTTAAAGATAATTCAGATATAGTAAAAAACGATGAGGGAGAAAGAATATTTTACCTCGTACTGGGTCAAGAAAAAAAATGCTATTTTTAGTCATATAGGAAGAGCTCAAAAATTTCTGGGTGTAGATACAAACGCCTTAGATATTGAACAATTACCAGATGATATTTCAAAAGATGAAATATTTATGTTTTCAGAAAGTCAGCAACAAGTAATTTTTTGATTATTTGAAAAATCAAAAATTAATCAATCGCTCAAGGAATAAGAATTATTTCTATCCTGTTGTTAGACGTTCGGAATACAAAGGAATTTATTTTTCTGACCAAGAAATAAGAGAAAAAAGGATACAATTTGAAAAGGGGGCAAAAACTTTAGAAGATGCTCTAAAACTTATTTAGATTTTCATTTTGTCGAAATCACTATAATATAAACTAACCTATCATTTGAATTTCTGACAAGCTTACTAGGGATAAAATGAAGTCGCCAGTTTTTCTGACGGAGTGCTTTAGAGCAAATTCTGTTTGGCAGAAAATCCGGCGAGTGTTTTTTGAGTAAAAGACGAACGTTTATTTTTCTTGCGAGCAGTTTTAAAGCAAAAAAAACTTTTCAGAAAATCAGGAAGGTAAAAAAGGAATTAAAGTTAAAATAAAAAAATTTAGGAGATTATAGATTGGAGGAATAGAAGATGATTATCAGACCTGCAAGCAGAAAAGATTGTCAAGCTATTTATAGCTTTTATCAAAGTGAAAAATGGCTTTCTTTTACAGAGGAAAAGTGAGATCTCTATTTTCAACAAATCTGTCTCATTACTTGGTGCTTGAAGAGGACCAGAAAATCCTTGGCTTTGCCCGTTATCTGACGGATGAAGTGCTGACGACCTTTTTAGCTGAAATAATTATTGATAAATCCCACCGCAGAAAAGGACTGGGACAGCAGCTGATTGAGGAGATCCACAAAAAATATCCTTTGACACGGATTGAATTAATATCTGAAGCAGATGGATTTTATCGGGCAATAAGTTTTAAGCCTGTTGGCACAGGATTTAGAAAATCTGAATGAAAGGAGACAGCCAATGACTCTTGACAACAAACTGGGTCTGACAGATTCGCTTGAACTAGCCAAGATGGTTATGCGACGGAGGCTGCCCAAGCCTGTCTAGACTTTGTTTTTCAGCAAGCTAGCTTGTCATAAGTTTACTCTTTTACATCCTTACTCAATCAACTTTCGCAAAAAGTCATGCAAAAACTGAGCATGGAATTTGTCAAAGAATTTGAGAATGAAAAAGTTCCAGCAGACAGTCCGCTTTATAGATATGTCCTCTACAGAATCAAGAGTTTCCACTAAAAAGGCAGGTATTCCCATGAGAACTGAAACAGAAATGATGAATCTGATTTTACAAATGGCTGAAAGTTTAAAAGTCGATGCTGTTGCTTTATCGGGTTCTAGAACAAATGATCATGCTCCGAAAGATGAATTTCAAGACTATGATGTTGTTTATCTTGTTGATAATCTTGAAAACCTAATTTCAGACTTGTCTTGGCTAGATCTGTTTGGGAAACGCATTATTGATCAAGAGGTTGCTCTTGACAATCGCCGTCTATTTCTTATGCTCTTTGAAGATGGTAATCGTATTGATTTGACTCTCTGCCCCAAAGACCACATCCAAGAGTGGGTGGATAGCGAGGCAGGATTCACTGTTTTGGAAGATTCAGAACATTTATTTGAACCCTATTCCCCAAATCTAGAGCGTTTCTGGACAAGCCCAGCTACTGAAACGGATTTTGAAACAGCCTGTAATGAATTTTGGTGGGTTTCTGCCTATGTAGTGAAGGGCATTTGTCGTAAACAGCTCATCTATGCGACCGACCATCTCTACGGTATTTGTCAGCAAGAACTCTTGAAGATATTGGCTTGGCAGGTCGCAAGTGATAAGGGGACTGTCGACATCGGCAAGAACTACAAGTACCTCTTTAACTATTTGCCTGCTGAGAAAGAGCATGAATTCTCAAGTCTACTTGATTTCTCAAATAGTGACAAAATCACTCAGTCTTTGTTTGATACGATGCAACTTTTTCATCAAGAAGCTCAAACCCTTGCTCATAAGATGGGCTTTGACTACAGGAAGGACGTGGCTGAGAAGATGATTCAGTATGCTGAGGAGAGAGTGAAGAAGTTTGGGAATAACTAGAAAAATGAAAAAGTGAGAGGAGAAGACTCATGATTGAAAAAGTGGAACGTCTCATTACAGAGATTAATCGTATTCATCTAGAATATTCTAAAGATTATTTTGAAACGGGTAAGGTGGAAAAAATCAATCTCAAGCATACCTTTTCAAAAGTTCCGACGAAAGCGATTTTGTCCTACCGTCTGAATTTACATGAGTCAATTAATGACTATCTGATGAAAGCGGATGTCCAAGATATTGCCTATGTTTATCGTGTCAAAACTTCTGAGTCTATTTTAGATAAAATTACACGTTTTTCAGAGCGTCAAGAGGGCTATCCTGTGAATTCCATTCTTAATGATATTTTTGGTGCTCGTATGATTTTAAGTTCCAAAGAGATAGCTCAAGTTATGGAAAAATTAGATGATTGGCAAGAGATGTACGGACTAAAAAACTGGTATTTACGTGATAAAGATGGCTATGTAGGTATTCATATCTATTTTAAAAATAAAAGTAATTTTTATTACCCATGGGAACTTCAACTTTGGGATAAGAAAGATGTAGATAGCAATATCGCGAGTCACATCAAGTATAAACGAGGATTTGTGGAGTAGACATTTCAAGTGGAAATGACGATACAGGAATTGGATGAAACTCACTTACTCTATGTTTTTTCTTTTTTCATAATATTTACTCTCCATTCTTCGAAAGGAGTTAAACACGCCCTAAATGCTGTGTGAAGTTCCTTATTAACTGAAGCAACAAATTTTAAACACATTAAACTACAGAAAGGCTAGTTTGGTTACTGAATGTAACTGAACACGGGACTAATCCTTTCTACATCCTTTTATCATTACACACACTCTACATTCTTTGAAAGGAGTTGAACACGCCCCCAATGCTGGGTGAAAAAGATAAATTCTCTTGTGAGCTTGCTTATTTCAAGAATTTTCTATTTTCACTTGGTATTTTACGGGCTCTGTATCCTATATGTCTAACATTCAAAACATGTCCTCGAGGACATCATGGGAGAGCGCTTTGGTCGCTACTCCAAGTACATTATTCAAGACCGAGCTTTGCCAGATATTCGTGATGGGTTGAAGCCGGTTCAACGTCGTATTCTTTATTCGATGAATAAGGATGGCAATACCTTTGACAAGAGCTATCGTAAGTCGGCTAAGTCTGTCGGTAATATCATGGGGAATTTCCACCCACACGGTGACAGTTCTATCTATGATGCCATGGTCCGTATGTCTCAGGACTGGAAGAACCGTGAGATTCTAGTCGAAATGCACGGTAATAACGGTTCTATGGACGGAGATCCGCCTGCGGCTATGCGTTATACTGAGGCGCGTTTGTCTGAGATTGCGGGTTATCTTCTTCAGGATATCGAGAAAAAGACCGTTCCTTTTGCTTGGAACTTTGACGATACCGAGAAAGAGCCGACAGTCTTGCCAGCAGCCTTTCCAAACCTCTTGGTCAATGGTTCGACTGGGATTTCGGCTGGTTATGCCACAGACATTCCTCCCCATAATTTGGCTGAGGTCATCGATGCAGCGGTTTACATGATTGACCACCCAACTGCAAAGGTTGATAAACTCATGGAATTCTTGCCTGGACCAGACTTCCCGACTGGAGGGATTATCCAGGGTCGTGATGAAATCAAGAAGGCCTATGAAACTGGGAAAGGGCGCGTAGTTGTTCGTTCCAAGACGGAGATTGAAAAGCTAAAAGGTGGTAAGGAACAAATTGTTATTACTGAGATTCCTTATGAAATCAACAAGGCCAATCTAGTCAAGAAAATCGATGATGTTCGTGTCAATAACAAGGTAGCTGGGATTGCTGAGGTTCGGGACGAATCTGACCGTGACGGTCTTCGTATCGCTATCGAACTCAAGAAAGACGCCAATACGGAGCTGGTTCTTAACTATCTCTTTAAGTACACAGACCTGCAAATCAACTATAACTTTAATATGGTGGCGATTGATAATTTCACACCTCGTCAGGTTGGGATTGTCCCAATCTTGTCCAGCTATATCGCCCACCGCCGTGAAGTCATTTTGGCGCGTTCACGCTTTGACAAGGAAAAGGCTGAGAAACGTCTCCATATTGTCGAAGGTTTGATTCGTGTGATTTCGATTTTAGACGAAGTCATTGCCCTTATCCGTTCATCCGAGAATAAGGCTGACGCCAAGGAAAACCTCAAGGTCAGCTATGATTTTACAGAGGAGCAGGCTGAGGCTATCGTAACCTTGCAACTTTACCGTTTGACCAATACAGATGTGGTTGTCTTGCAGGAAGAAGAAGCAGAACTTCGTGAGAAGATTGCTATGCTGGCGGCTATTATTGGTGATGAACGAACTATGTACAATCTCATGAAGAAAGAGCTTCGTGAGGTTAAAAAGAAATTTGCGACTCCGCGTTTGAGCACTTTAGAAGACACTGCGAAAGCAATCGAGATTGATACAGCTAGTCTGATCGCTGAGGAAGATACCTATGTCAGCGTGACCAAGGCAGGTTACATCAAGCGTACCAGCCCGCGTTCTTTTGCAGCTTCAACGCTAGAGGAAATTGGCAAACGTGATGATGACCGTTTAATCTTTGTTCAATCTGCCAAGACAACCCAGCATCTTTTGATGTTCACGACTCTTGGAAATGTCATTTATCGACCAATCCATGAATTGGCCGACATTCGCTGGAAGGACATCGGAGAGCATCTGAGCCAGACTATTACAAACTTTGAAACTAACGAAGAAATCCTTTATGTGGAAGTCGTGGATCAGTTTGATGATGCGACAACCTACTTTACTGCGACTCGTCTTGGTCAAATCAAACGTGTAGAACGAAAAGAATTCACCCCATGGCGGACCTACAAGTCTAAGTCTGTTAAGTATGCTAAGCTTAAAGACGAGACAGACCAGATTGTGGCAGTGGCTCCAATTAAACTGGATGATGTTCTCTTGATTAGCCAAAATGGTTATGCACTGCGTTTCAATATTGAAGAGGTTCCGGTTGTCGGTGCCAAGGCAGCAGGTGTCAAGGCTATGAACCTGAAAGAAGATGATGTCCTCCAATCGGCCTTTATCTGTAATACCTCGTCCTTCTACCTCTTGACTCAGCGTGGAAGTTTGAAACGTGTTTCCATTGAGGAAATTCCAGCAACCAGCCGTGCCAAACGAGGATTACAAGTCTTGCGTGAGTTGAAAAACAAACCGCATCGTGTCTTCTTGGCTGGTGCAGTTGCAGAGCAAGGATTTGTAGGTGATCTCTTCAGTACAGAAGTGGAAGAGAATGACCAAACTCTGCTTGTTCAATCCAACAAAGGAACAATCTATGAAAACCGATTGCAAGACTTGAACCTGTCAGAACGAATTAGCAACGGAAGCTTCATATCAGATACCATTTCAGATGAAGAAGTTTTTGATGCCTATCTTCAGGAAACTTATACAGAATTTGAATCTAAAAATGATAAAAACAATGAAAAGCTTTTCATTGAGAAATTTGTTAAGTTATAGATTTAAGAATTGAATTTGATTATATATACAAAAACGAACAGTGCTGATTCCCAACTGATAGAGACTGAAGCCTGTTCGTTTTCTTGTTTTTAGTGGTATAGACCGCTTTGTATTTAGATGTGAAATTATTAACATATGAACAACTATACAAATTGAGCTAATAAAAAATAATATTTTTTAAGAAAACGCTTGCATCTATAATATTTTTTTATGTTATACTCTTATTGTTTCAAGAAAGCGCGTTCAAGAAATAATTCGTTTAAATATATATAGGAGTTTTGTATGTCTCGAAACAAACAAGATAAAGGATTTCGTTTTTCTATTCGTAAACGTAGCGTTGGAGTATGTGGTGTTGCCATTGCAACATTTTTGCTAGGTTCTGGCCTTGTATTTCAAACAAATGTAGTAAAAGCAACAGAACCAAGCGTTGCTGCAGTTGCTGGTGAAAATATTGCTGCTCATAAGTCTGCAAGTCAGAGTTCGACTGCTTATGAAGGGGAGGCTTCTAGAGCAGTTGACGGTAATCGTGATAATGCCTGGAACAATCGTTCAGTTACTCATACAGATTTTCAAGATCATTCTTGGTGGAAAGTTGATCTAGTAAAAGAAGAAGGTGTGGGAACTGTTCGTATTTACAATCGTGGAGATGGAGTTGTAGCTAATCGTTTATCTAATTTTGATGTTATTTTATTAGATAAAGATGGTAAGGAAGTAACTCGTCAACATGTCGATAGCTTAAACAATCAACCAACAGTTGATGTTCAATTCTCAGGAGTTAATGCACGGTATGTAAAAATTGAATTAAATAAATCTAAAACTCCTCTTAGTTTGGCAGAAGTTGAAGTATATCGTGCTGTAAAAGAAGAAAAAGTAGTAACAGATAAGAAAACAGAAAACCAAGTTAAAACAGAAAGTAAAGATAAAAAAGATTATACTGCAGAGCTAAATAACTATTTATTTGGTTTAAATTACGATAAACTAAATATTTTAACTAGAAAAGGCGAAGCATTAGAAAATTACACTAATACAAGCACAAAACAACAAGGAAATGAATTTGTGGTTGTCGAAAAAGTGAAGAAAAACCTTTCTAATGGTTCTGCAGATGTTGCCATTAATGGTAACGGAGATATTTTCCTAGGTGCTTTGTTTAAAGCAAATCAAGACCTTCTAGAAAATAAACCACAACAAATTAGTTTAGATCGTAGCAAAGGTAGAATTAGTGTTGATTTACCAGGAATGGTAGGCGGAGATAGCTATGTAGATGCTAACCCAACTGCAAGTGGTATGCAGGAAGGTGTGAATACCTTGTTAAACCGTTGGCATGAAAAATATGCTGCGAAAAATCCTGCTCCAGCACGTATGCAGTACGAATCAACTTCTGCTTACAGCATGAATCAATTGAAAGCAAAATTCGGAAGTGATTTTGAAAAAGTTGGTGTTAATTTGAAAATTGATTTTGAGGCTGTGAACAAGGGTGAAAAA
The DNA here is from genome assembly GCA_927910965.1 of uncultured Streptococcus sp. Taxonomy (GTDB): domain Bacteria; phylum Bacillota; class Bacilli; order Lactobacillales; family Streptococcaceae; genus Streptococcus. The sequence goes on along the minus strand of CAKMOM010000130.1, from coordinate 2,399 downwards.
CAAATCGAAGTTGTTGATTTTAAACAAATTTACTATACTGCTAACTTTGATGCTCCAAAAAATCCATCAGATGTATTTGCTTCAGGAGTAACGGTTGATCAATTGAAAGCACGTGGAATTGATGAAAAAACACCTCCTGTATACGTTTCAAGCGTTTCATACGGACGTCAAATGTATGTCAAATTTGAAACAACAAGCAAGAGTACAGAGTTGAAAGCGGCAATCAATGCTGTCATCAAAGGAGTGCCTATTAAACCAGAATCTGAATGGGCACGTGTCTTGAAGAACACAACTGTAACAGTTTCAATCGTAGGTGGAAATGCTGATGGCGCTGCACGTGTTGTGACAGGTACAGTAGAAGATTTGAAGAAATTGATTCAAGAAGGAGCTACTTTCAGTACACAAAATCCTGCTGTTCCAATTTCTTATAAGACTGCATTCTTGAAAGATAATCAAGTAGCCACAATTCAAAGCAATACAGACTACATTGAAACTAAAGTGACTTCATATAAAAATGGTTACCTCAATTTACATCATAAGGGAGCTTACATTGCTCGCTACTATGTTTACTGGGATGAAGTAACTTATGATAAGGATGGAGTTGAAAGCATTCGCTCACGTCAATGGGAAGATAATGGTAAAAACAGAACAGCAGGCTTCCAAACTGAACTTCAATTTAAAGGAAATGTTCGTAATATCAGAGTAAAAATCCAAGAAAAAACAGGCCTTGTTTGGGAACCATGGCGTACAGTTTACAATCGTACAGACCTTCCTCTTGTTCAAAAACGTACCATTATTAATTCAGGTACAACACTAAGACCAAAATACGATGAAAAAGTTGAAAATAACTAATTTTTCACTTGTAAAAGGAATCAGTTCTAAGAGCTGGTTCTTTTTATTGAAGAAATTTTCTGAAAATTACAAAATATGCTTGCTATTTTAGAAAAATAGTGTAGAATATAAGAAATAGGTTTTTAGAATAAGGAGTGGAATATGACAGTAACGATTGATTGGGAAAACCTTGGCTTTTCCTATATGAAATTACCTTATCGCTATATTGCTCATTTTAAAAATGGACAATGGAATCAAGGAGAGCTTACAGAGGATGCAACTTTGCATATTTCAGAGTCTTCTCCAAGTCTTCACTATGGACAACAAGCATTTGAAGGTTTGAAAGCTTATCGTACGAAGGATGGCAGTGTTCAACTGTTCCGTCCTGATGAAAATGCCAAACGCTTGCAACGTACCTGTGACCGTCTCTTGATGCCACAAGTTCCAACAGAAATGTTTGTAGAAGCTTGTAAAACAGTTGTCCGTGCCAATGAAGAATACGTACCACCATATGGAACAGGTGGAACTCTATATCTTCGTCCTCTTTTGATTGGTGTCGGAGATATTATTGGGGTAAAACCAGCAGAAGAGTACATTTTCACCATCTTTGCTATGCCAGTTGGAAATTACTTTAAGGGTGGTTTGGTTCCAACTAACTTCTTGATTCAGGATGAATACGACCGTGCAGCACCAAATGGTACAGGTGCGGCTAAGGTTGGTGGGAACTATGCTGCCAGTCTCTTGCCAGGGAAATTGGCCAAGTCACGCCACTTCTCAGATGTTATCTATCTAGACCCATCAACTCATACAAAGATTGAAGAAGTCGGTTCAGCTAACTTCTTTGGAATTACAGCTGACAATGAGTTTGTAACACCATTGAGTCCATCTATCTTGCCATCTATTACTAAGTATTCTTTGCTTTATTTGGCAGAACATCGTTTGGGCTTAACTCCTATTGAGGGGGATGTTCCAATTGAAAATCTTGATCGTTTTGTAGAGGCGGGTGCTTGTGGTACAGCAGCGGTTATTTCTCCAATTGGTGGAATTCAACACGGTGATGATTTCCATGTATTCTATAGTGAAACAGAAGTAGGCCCTGTGACTCGTAAATTATATGATGAATTGACTGGTATTCAGTTCGGCGATATTGAAGCGCCAGAAGGTTGGATTGTAAAAGTAGATTAAAATAAACTAAAGGAGATTTTTATGAAATCGAAAAAATGGCTCTTAACAGCAGGAGTGGTCCTGAGCACAACAGCTCTTTTAGTGGCTTGTGGAAAAGCTGATAAAGAAGCAGATGCACCGACAACATTTTCATATGTCTATGCAGTAGATCCAGCATCTTTGGATTATAGTATAGCGACTCGTACATCTACAACAGATGTCATCGGGAATGTGGTGGATGGTTTGATGGAAAATGACCAGTACGGGAATGTTATTCCTTCCTTGGCTGAAGATTGGTCTGTCTCAAAAGATGGTTTGACTTATACCTATAAACTTCGTAAAGGAGTTAAATGGTACACTTCAGAAGGCGAAGAATACGCAGAAGTAACAGCCCATGACTTTGT
>CAKMOM010000129.1:0-13282 GCA_927910965.1 uncultured Streptococcus sp. | reverse complement strand
ATTGCAGTTGAGCGTATCCAGTGGGTGAGAGAAGCATTAGCTAATAAGGAGAAGAATATGAGTAAGAAAACATGGGATTATTGGTGGAGTTGCAGTTGTGGCAGTTCTTTGGAGCAACGATTGTTGGTAGAACTTTGGCGGGAGCATCTGCTAAAAGGTGCAGATGCAGCTTCGTCTGGACAAGTAACAACTTTAAAAGTTGCCCATACTCAAAACTATGTCCCTTATGATTTTATTGACGAAAAGGGGGATCAGATGGTTATGAAGTCGCTGTTTTAAAGGCGGTTGATGAGAAATTAGCAGATTATAAATTTGAGTATACTGGAACTAGTGATGATGATCTCTTGATTGGACTTGAGTCTGGCAAGTACGATATTGGAACTAAAGGTGCTTGGTATACAGATGAACGGGCTAAGAAATTCATTATTCCATCTGAGCCAGTAGGAGCCAGCATTATTGGTTTTACTGTTAGAAAAGAAGATGAAGCCAAATATAAGAATATTGATGATTTCGCCAAAAATAAAGGAAAATTAGTACCCATCTCTCCTCAAAATGCCCAGTGGAATGTCATCAATAGCTATAATGACAAGCATAAGGATACACCAATTGAGTTGACAGCTGCTGAATCATTCAAGGTGGCAGATGCTTATGCTTGGGTTTTAGAAGGACGATACGATGCCTTCTTTGATATCAAGTTGTCTTTTGAAAAAGCAGTGACAGCAGAGGATGGTTCTTACCACCAATATGCGGACAAACTTAGCTGGTTCCCTTATAAAGGAATCCCAACCTATCCATTGATTCACCGTGATGAAAAGGGCGAGAAGTTTGCTAAAGAGTATGAAAAAGCGATTAAAGAATTAAAAGAAGACGGCACTCTAGCTAAACTTTCTCAAAAATACTTTAAAGAAGATGTCTTTAGTTACGTTGATAAAGATTAGATAAGCAAGCAGGCATGTTAGAAAGAGGTTTACATGGTTTCATATGATTTTTCAAGAGTGTTCCAATTTTTACCCACCTTATGGCAGGCTCTTCCTATGACCTTGTCCATTCTCTTTTTTACTACAATCCTTGGTTCCCTTTTCGGTGGCTTATTGGCTTGGGCTCAAGTGGGAGAAGACAAGACTTTTGCAGGTCTTTCCAAGGGCTATATTTTCACTCTTCGCTGTACTCCCCCCATTGTCTTACTGTTTTTAGTCTTTTATGGTTTACCTGAATTTTTAAAATGGTGGTTGAATTTAGATATCAACAACTGGTCTAAGACGGTCTTTGTCTTATTCACTATGGTCTTGCTATTTGCGGCTATCATTGCAGAAGTATTTAAGGCGTCCTATCAGGCAATTCCCAAAGGTCAGATGGAAGCTGGAGTCAGTATTGGTCTGACACCTAGTCAGACATTTTGGAGAATCATTTTTCCTCAGGCTTTTCAAGTAGCCCTTCCAAATGTGACGACCGCTATTCTAAATTTGATGCGGGACGCTGCCCTAGCCTATACGATTGGTTTTGTGGATGTCATGGGGGCTGGGAATCTCTTAATCAGTCGCAACTTGGGGAATTACTCTCTTGAAACCTATACAGCGGTTGCCATTCTTTATTGGGGGTTAGCTTTGGCTGTTTCCTTCTTGAGTCGCTTGTTAGAAAAATCTTTGGAAACGAAAGGGAGATAGGATATGGATTTAGACTATATTGCAAAAACCTTTTTAGAGACCTTAAAAGGGGTACCGACTACCTTGATCATCATGATTGTTGCCATGGTATTAAGTTTTGTACCAGCCTTATTTTTAGCTCTGGGCCAAATATATAAAGTGAAAGGTGTTCGAACTTTCTCCCTCGTGTATCTAGCTTTTATAAGAGCGACACCTCCGATTTTACTGATTCTTTTCTTCTATAGTTTATTTCCGAGTTTGCTCAATCAATTTCTTAAAAGTATAGGAAGTAATGTTGACATCTTTAAACTTAATCCTATCTATTATGCTTTTATTATCTACAGCTTGATGACAACAGGGAGTTTATCAGAAATCTTACGTTCAGCTATTTTGACTGTCGATAAGGGACAATTAGAAGCTGCACAAGCGATTGGATTGACCAGTAGTCAGGCCTATGTGAGGATTGTTTTTCCACAGGCTTTGCGTTCAGCCCTGCCCAATTTGGCTAATTTAGTCATAAATATTGTAAAAGGAACCTCTTTGGTCTTTGTTATGACCATTAAGGATATTACAGCCATTGCCCGTGTTGAAGCATCTTATGGTTATCAGTATTTTGAATCATACTTTGTTATCTTTTTACAGTACATTCTTATTTGCGGATTGATTCAATGGGGCTTTTCACTCTTAGAGAAACGCTATATTCGAAGAGAAAAGGGACAAGTAGCGCCCACTACAGGTTTAGCATAGGAGGATACAATGTTACAGGTAGAACATGTTGCAAAAAAATTTGGAGACAGACAAGTCTTAGAAGATGTTAATCTCAAGGTCAACCAAGGGGATGTGGTTGTAATCTTGGGGCCATCTGGATCAGGTAAAACGACTTTTCTCAGATGTCTCAATCATTTAGAAAAGGCTGATAGTGGTTCTTTGAAGCTTGGGGATAAAGACTACGACCTTGGCAAATTGACTAAAAAAGACATTTTAGAAATTCGCCAAAAGACCGCTTTTGTTTTCCAACATTATAATTTATTTGCCAATAAAACAGCCTTGGAAAATATTTTGGAGGGCTTGGTGATTGCTCGGAAAATTCCTAAGGAAGAAGCAATCAAACGTGCGGAAGCAGCCTTAGAAAAAGTTGGTTTACTGGCTTATAAGGATTACTATCCATCTCAACTTTCTGGAGGTCAGCAACAACGAATCGGTATTGCCCGTGCAATTGCTGTGAAACCAGAGGTCATTCTGTTGGATGAGCCAACATCAGCCTTGGATCCAGAGTTGGTAGGGGATGTTTTGGATGTTTTAAAACAGTTAGCAAAAGAAGGGGTTACTATGGTAGTAGTGACTCATGAGATGGGCTTTGCCAGAGATGTAGCCAATCATGTCATTTTTATGGATGGTGGGAAAATTGTTGAAGAAAATAATGCCCATGAATTCTTTAGCCGTCCAAAAGAAGAACGAACCAAGCAATTTTTGGCACGAATCCTTTCGGATGCGACCTATAGTGTGGAATATATGATTTGATAGATAGGATTATCAGGGCAAAAATCAATCCCCCGAGCATTAATGCTCGGAGGATTTTTCTATAGGAGGGCTAGTTTAATTCTCTTTTTTGTTTTTTAGTAAGAACCCGAGACCGAGAAGGGCAAGGATGCTGATTCCTATGAACAGGAATTTGTTATCGTTTTTAGTTCCTGTATTTGGAAGTTCAGCTTGTTTAGCTAGAGGCGAAGGTATATTTTCCTTGCTAGGGTTCTACTGATTCATTTTGAACAGCTTCACTTACAGATGATGGTTGTGCTTCTTGCGCTGGTTGTGAAGTTTGTGTGGTTTGTGAATCAGTTGTAGCTTGGCTAGGTTTATCTTCTGCATCAGCTACTTTTGCATCTGGTTTAGGAGCATCTGGTGTAGTAGAGTCAGGTCTAACTTGTGGAGCTGGATCTTGATGTTCAGGTTTGACCACTCGGTTTGAAATAGTACCTTGGTCATTATTTTGCCCTTGTTCTTGTTTTAAGCTGGAAAGGTCAAATTCTGGTTTTTCTTCCACAGCTGGGGCAACGATGGCACCGCCTTGAGAGATTCGAAGAACAGTGGCTGTAAGGGCATTTAATTTCAAGCCTTTTTCAGTCCATTCAAGTCCTTTCGGGTTGGCAATTCCAACTGGTCCTGCTTGGTTCTCATCTGCCAAAACTTCAGCATTTCTGAGGTGGGCAAAGGCAGTTCCCAAATTAAATTCGCGGGCTTTTTCGTCAGCATTGACAAAGACTGCATAGATGTCTCCATTTGGAGCAGTGATTTGGTAGCCAATCACTACGTCCTCTTTTTCTACACCATTTTGTCCTGGGACAGTGATGAGGTGGACACGGTCTTTGATATCTTGGAGGCTCTTAAGTCGGAAGGCATCTGTAGATTGACGAAGGGCAATCAACCCTTTCATGTAGTCACGGCTTTTGACATTTTCAGGGAAAGCTTTTCCATCTGTAGCCTTAGTCCAGTCAAACTTGTTGACTGCATCACTAGAGTCGTAAGAGTCATGGATGAAGTAAGGATAGTCAAATGGATTGCCATCCTTATCACGCAACAAGTGAGATTTATTTGGAACTTTATCCTCTGCTACTGGAGTCTTGTAGGCTGGGTCACGGAATTGTTTGGTGCGACCATATTCTTGACCAGAGTGGATAAACGGAGTCCCTTGAGCTGTCAAGACCATGAGATTTCCAAGTCGCAAACGACGATGAATTTCAGCATAGTTCTCAGCCTTGCTTGGGTCTTTTTTGATAGACTGAGCGATGATGTCAAAGAGGGTCAAGTTATCATGGGCTGCGATGTATTGAATCACATCTCCAGGACTATCTGCTTCAAAGTTGGTTGGTTGTGCAATCAGATTTTTGAAGATAGTGTTGATATCTCGCTTGCCACCTGTGATAAAGGCAGGTTGACCTTCGTTTGGATAACCAGATTTGAGGTTGTTTCGGATGTCGTCTGAAAAGACAGCGACAGTATCGGTATGTTTCATCCAATCTTGGTCAGCAGCTTTAGTAGGCATATTTTCATCACCAGCATAGGTTCTCCAACCTTCACCCAGCATGATTAGGTTAGGATTGAGGGCGCGTGCAGCCTTGTAAGCTTCTTCAATTGAAGCCGCATCATGGTCTCCCATCATATCGAAGCGGAATCCATCCACTTTGTAGGTATCAACTAGATATTTGATAGAGTCAACTAGGAGCCGTTTGGTCATATGGTGGGTTGTCCCCAAGCGTCCACCACCAAAGCTAGTTCGAGGTGTTCCATCAGCATCCATAAAGTGGTAGTAGTTTGGTTCTAAATCTTCAAAGATATCGACTTTGGCTGTATGGTTATAAACTACGTCCAGGATAGCCCCCATGCCACGTTTGTGAATTTCGTTGATGAGGTTTTTGAATTCTGCAATTCGTTTTTCTGGATTCTTAGGATCGCTTGAGTACATACCAGTCAAGGAGAAGTAGTTTTGAGGGTCATATCCCCAGTTATAATTGCTGTTGCTTGAAGCATAGTCAGACAAGCGTTCATGGTTTTTCAATTCATTGACAAAGTAGTAAGACAAGACTGGAAGGAGTTGGATGTGGGTCACACCCAAGTCTTTGAGGTAGTCTAATTTTTCAATGAAGGCTTCAAAGGTACCAAATGGTTTGGTTAAGTCTTTTGCAATGGCAGGGTCTGAAGTGAAGTCACGTACATGAGCTTCGTAGATAACGGCATCTTCACGAGTCTTGAAGTTGTGAATCTTACCATAAGTCAAGTCTTGAGGTCCTAGTTTAGCTGGATCGACAAAGGCGGCTTTAGCCACTTTATGGGCATCGTCAATCTTAGCATCGTCGCTATTCCAAGCAGCGAGGGACTTAGCGTAAGGATCGAGTGCAAGAACAGTTTTGCCTTGACGCTCGATTTGGTATTGATAATAGTATCCGGTGAAATCGGTGATTCCGAGTTTGTTTGTGCTATCTAGAGTTTGTTTCCAAGTTCCTCTTTCCCCTTTTTCAAGAGCGACAGTTCCAACCACTTTTTCAGGGTTATTCTTGTCGTAGACAACAACAGAAACCTTATCAGCACTTGGTGACCAGATAGTTAAATCAACTTGTTTTCCTTCTTCTTTTAGGTCAGCTCCAAGTTTGCCATCATAACTGTAAGTCTCATCTTTCAGACGCCAGCTTGTTTTGGTAGTGAATTGGTCAGCGTTGTAGCTCACGGTATAAGGATGTTTTGTGTCCGAGAAATCTCCACTGTAGGTCACTTTCTTACCAGCTTCATCGATTGCAACATCGGTGATAGCTACTTTATTTCCTAGGTGATTAGTGATGTTGGAGTGTTTGAGGATATCCTCTTTTTTAGCACCGACAAGTGTTGAAAAACTACTCTCAATGCTAGAAGTGCCTACGTGTTGGGCTCCTGTCATACGGATATCATGGACATAGTATGGATTTGTGTAAATCGATTCATCATCGTCTTTTAGGAAAATTTGGCTATGATTTTTTAAATCTGTGAACTTATAATCTTCTTTACGGATTTTCACATCGTCTCCTTGTTTGTTTCTGTCTAGTAATAAAAATCCAAGGTCTTTAGCTGCATCTTTGAGTGGAATATCGATATAGCGACCATATTTGCCTGTAGCCGTAAAATCTGTTCCGTTAGGCCATTCACCACTACTTGGATTTTTCACATCTCCCCAGTACCAGAGAGATTTCTTGTCATAGTTGCCATCTGTACGGTAGTAGTTGACGCGAATAGTTCCTGCAGGTTGTGGCTCGTAAGAGAAAACCTTGTGTTCTTGGTCCAACCAAGCCTCATTCATATTTGGTGCCAGTTTTTCTATCGATTTATCGCCGGTTAGATTTTTCCCAGCTGTATTATTGATGAGGAAGCTAATTTTCTTGGCTTGTTCTCCCTTTAATTTGACATCTAGGTAGTAGCCATAGTCATCTTTTTTGGCATCCTTAAAGGACAAGGCTCCGTTAGGCCAGTTTTCAGATGGTTTTTCAACATCGTCCCAAGTCCATAGTCCTTGAGCATCCTTGTTTTCTTCAGGAAGCTTTTTGACATGGATACGGAAGTAGTTGTCTTCTATTGGTTCTTCTGCCTTAGTTTCAGTCGTTACTGGACTCGTAGAAGTAGTTGGTTCACTTGAACGATCTTGTCCGGTTTGTGGGGCTGAATCGGCGGGAGTTGCAGCAGGAGTAGTTGGCTCTGTTGCAGGTTTTTCTTCTGTTTTCTTTAGGGAAGCGTTTGCACTATCGGGTGAAGAAAAATCGCTTTCGTTCTTGCCAGCGATGTTTGTTGCATCAGTAAGAGGTTGAGTAAGGGAGGTCGTATTTCTGTTGCTGGGTTCGTTAGTGGTTGGTGTATTTTCGTTTGCTGAGATAGTTGGTGTAGCCATGGCAAGCAGAATAAGGCTTGCTCCAATAAGGACAGAACCAGTTCCATTTTTGAGGGAACGGATGCTGTAGACCATTTTTTTCTCAGTTTGAGATGGTATTTTTCTCATAATGATTCTCCAATCAATAAATTTCTATCATCAGTATAGCACTTAGTAAAATAAGATGCAAGCGTTTTCCTAAAATTAAAATAAAAGAAAAAATCGCAACAAATTTTGTTACGATTAAGCCAGTATTTCTTATAGGAAAAGATTTTGTCAAAAAATCGTTAATCCCCTTGAAAAATCTAGCTAAATAGGGTATAATATGAATAATCATTTGTCGTAGGTTTTGTCTGAAATATTGTCCAGACAAGGCTCACAGCAGTTAAATCTTCTGAAAAAGTCAGATTTAGCTGCTCTTTTTGTGCTTTTTTTTCAGGATTTTGAGTGCTTGTAACAAAGACTTAAAGATTCTGAAAATTTATCAAGAGGACACGGTGATAGGGGTTTTTAAAACCATATGACGATTAGAAAAGCCTGATTGACAAGGCTTGGAACTTATTTACAAAGGAGAATCATCTTGGCAGGACATGACGTTCAATACGGGAAACATCGTACCCGTCGTAGTTTTTCAAGAATCAAAGAAGTTCTTGACTTACCAAATTTGATTGAAATTCAAACTGACTCATTCAAAGATTTCCTAGACCATGGTCTTAAGGAAGTATTTGAAGATGTATTGCCAATTTCAAACTTCACAGACACAATGGAGTTGGAATTTGTTGGATATGAAATCAAGGAACCAAAATACACGCTAGAAGAAGCTCGTATCCACGATGCTAGCTACTCAGCACCAATTTTTGTAACCTTCCGCTTGATCAATAAAGAAACAGGCGAAATCAAAACCCAAGAAGTTTTCTTTGGTGATTTCCCAATCATGACTGAAATGGGTACTTTCATCATCAATGGTGGTGAACGTATCATCGTATCTCAGTTGGTCCGCTCACCAGGTGTTTACTTTAACGATAAAGTTGATAAAAACGGTAAAGTGGGGTACGGGTCAACTGTTATCCCTAACCGTGGAGCTTGGTTGGAACTTGAAAGTGACTCAAAAGATATTGCCTACACTCGTATCGACCGTACTCGTAAGATTCCATTTACAACATTGGTTCGTGCGCTTGGTTTCTCAGGTGATGATGAAATCTTTGATATCTTTGGTGATAGCGAATTGGTTCGCAACACTGTTGAAAAAGATATCCACAAGAATCCAATGGACTCTCGTACCGACGAAGCTTTGAAAGAAATTTACGAACGCCTTCGTCCAGGTGAGCCTAAGACTGCTGAAAGCTCACGTAGCTTGCTTGTAGCTCGTTTCTTTGATCCACGTCGCTATGACTTGGCAGCAGTTGGTCGCTACAAGATCAATAAAAAACTCAATGTTAAAACGCGTTTGCTCAACCAAACCATTGCAGAGCCATTGGTAGATCCTGAAACTGGAGAAATCTTGGTAGAAGCTGGTACAATCATGACTCGCAGTGTGATTGAAAGCATTGAAAGCCATTTGGATGGCGACTTGAACAAGATTGTTTACATTCCAAATGATGCAGCCGTTGTGACTGAGCCAGTTGTTCTTCAAAAATTCAAGGTTGTTGCTCCAACTGATCCAGACCGTGTTGTAACCATCATCGGTAATGCTAATCCAGATGACAAGGTTCGTATCGTCACTCCTGCAGATATCCTTGCTGAGATGAGCTACTTCCTCAACTTGGCTGAAGGACTTGGCCGTGTAGATGATATCGACCACCTTGGAAACCGTCGTATCCGTGCGGTTGGTGAATTGCTTGCCAACCAAGTACGTCTTGGACTTTCTCGTATGGAACGTAATGTCCGTGAACGTATGTCTGTCCAGGACAACGAAGTCTTGACACCACAACAAATCATCAATATCCGTCCTGTAACAGCTGCGGTTAAAGAATTCTTTGGTTCATCACAGTTGTCACAGTTCATGGACCAACACAACCCGCTTTCTGAGTTGTCTCACAAACGCCGTTTGTCAGCCTTAGGGCCTGGTGGTTTGACACGTGACCGCGCTGGATATGAAGTCCGTGACGTGCACTACACTCACTACGGTCGTATGTGTCCAATCGAGACACCTGAAGGACCTAACATCGGTTTGATTAATAACTTGTCATCTTACGGACACTTGAACAAATATGGTTTTGTTCAAACACCATACCGTAAGGTTGACCGTGAAACAGGTGTTGTCACAAACGAAATCGTTTGGTTGACAGCCGATGAAGAAGATGAATTTACTGTAGCACAGGCTAACTCTCGTCTGAATGAAGATGGAACATTTGCTGAGAAAGTTGTCATGGGACGTCACCAAGGGGTCAACCAAGAGTATCCAGCTAATGTTGTTGACTACATGGACGTTTCACCAAAACAGGTAGTTGCCGTTGCGACAGCATGTATTCCTTTCTTGGAAAACGATGACTCCAACCGTGCCCTCATGGGAGCCAACATGCAACGTCAGGCTGTGCCGTTGATTAATCCTAAAGCACCTTACGTTGGTACTGGTATGGAATACCAAGCAGCCCACGATTCAGGAGCTGCTGTGATTGCTCAGTATGACGGTAAAGTTACTTATGCAGATGCTGACAAGGTAGAAGTTCGTCGTGAAGATGGTTCATTAGACGTTTACCATATTCAAAAATTCCGTCGTTCAAACTCAGGTACTGCCTACAACCAACGTACGCTTGTTAAAGTTGGTGATGTCGTTGAAAAAGGCGATTTCATCGCTGACGGACCTTCTATGGAAAATGGAGAAATGGCGCTTGGACAAAACCCAATCGTTGCCTACATGACTTGGGAAGGTTACAACTTCGAGGATGCCGTTATCATGAGCGAACGCTTGGTCAAAGACGATGTCTATACATCTGTCCACCTTGAAGAATATGAATCAGAAACGCGCGATACAAAGCTTGGGCCTGAAGAAATTACTCGTGAAATTCCAAACGTTGGTGAAGATGCCCTTAAAGACCTTGATGAAATGGGTATTATCCGTATCGGTGCTGAGGTTAAAGAAGGTGACATCCTTGTAGGTAAAGTAACACCTAAGGGTGAGAAAGACCTTTCAGCTGAAGAACGTCTCTTGCACGCTATCTTTGGAGACAAGTCCCGTGAAGTGCGTGATACTTCTCTTCGTGTACCACACGGTGCCGATGGTGTCGTTCGTGATGTTAAGATCTTTACACGTGCAAATGGAGATGAGTTGCAATCAGGTGTTAACATGCTGGTTCGTGTCTACATCGCTCAAAAACGTAAGATCAAGGTCGGAGATAAGATGGCCGGACGTCACGGAAACAAAGGGGTTGTCTCTCGTATCGTTCCTGTAGAAGACATGCCTTACCTTCCAGACGGAACTCCAGTCGATATCATGTTGAACCCACTTGGGGTGCCATCACGTATGAATATTGGTCAGGTTATGGAGCTCCACCTTGGTATGGCGGCTCGTACTCTTGGTATCCACATCGCTACACCAGTCTTTGACGGAGCAAGTTCTGAAGACCTTTGGTCAACTGTTAAAGAAGCAGGTATGGATAGTGATGCCAAAACAATCCTTTACGATGGACGTACTGGTGAACCATTTGATAACCGTGTGTCAGTTGGTGTCATGTACATGATCAAACTCCACCACATGGTTGACGATAAATTGCACGCGCGTTCAGTCGGACCTTACTCAACTGTTACCCAACAACCACTCGGAGGTAAAGCTCAGTTTGGTGGACAACGTTTCGGTGAGATGGAGGTTTGGGCTCTTGAAGCTTACGGTGCGTCAAATGTCCTTCAAGAAATCTTGACTTACAAGTCTGACGATATTAACGGACGTTTGAAAGCTTATGAAGCTATTACAAAAGGAAAACCAATTCCAAAACCAGGTGTTCCAGAATCCTTCCGAGTTCTTGTAAAAGAATTGCAATCTCTTGGTCTTGACATGCGTGTCCTTGACGAAGATGATCAAGAAGTGGAACTTCGTGACTTGGATGAAGGAATGGACGAAGATGTCATCCACGTAGATGACCTTGAAAAAGCCCGCGAAAAAGCAGCCCAAGAGGCTAAAGCAGCCTTTGAAGCTGAAGAAGCTGAAAAAGCAACAAAAGCGGAAGCAACAGAAGAAGCTGCTGAACAAGAATAAGCAGTTCACTTAGAATAGAAAGGGAAGAAATAGTGGTTGATGTAAATCGTTTTAAAAGTATGCAAATCACCCTAGCTTCTCCAAGTAAAGTCCGTTCATGGTCTTATGGAGAAGTCAAAAACCTGAAACAATCAATTACCGTACCTTGAAACCAGAACGTGAAGGACTCTTTGATGAAGTTATCTTTGGTCCTACAAAAGACTGGGAATGTGCTTGTGGTAAGTACAAACGCATTCGTTACAGAGGGATTGTTTGTGACCGTTGTGGGGTTGAAGTAACGCGTACAAAAGTTCGTCGTGAGCGTATGGGGCATATCGAATTGAAAGCTCCTGTATCTCACATCTGGTACTTCAAGGGGATTCCAAGCCGTATGGGCTTGACCCTTGATATGAGCCCTCGTGCTCTCGAGGAAGTTATCTACTTTGCGGCTTATGTGGTGATTGATCCTAAGGATACACCACTTGAGCACAAGTCTATCATGACAGAGCGCGAATACCGTGAGCGCTTGCGTGAGTATGGTTATGGATCATTCGTTGCCAAGATGGGTGCCGAAGCTATCCAAGACCTTTTGAAACAAGTAGATCTTGAAAAAGAAATTGCTGAACTCAAAGAAGAGTTGAAAACAGCTACTGGACAAAAACGTGTCAAAGCTATCCGTCGTTTGGATGTTTTGGATGCCTTTTACAAGTCTGGAAACAAACCTGAATGGATGATTCTTAACATCCTTCCGGTTATTCCACCAGATCTTCGTCCAATGTTGCAGTTGGATGGTGGCCGTTTTGCCTCATCTGACTTGAACGACCTTTACCGCCGTGTTATCAACCGTAACAACCGTTTGGCTCGTTTGCTTGAGTTGAATGCACCTGGTATTATCGTTCAAAATGAGAAGCGTATGCTTCAAGAAGCAGTTGACGCTTTGATTGACAATGGACGTCGTGGTCGTCCAATCACAGGGCCAGGTAGCCGTCCGCTTAAATCATTGAGTCACATGCTTAAAGGTAAACAAGGACGCTTCCGTCAAAACTTGCTCGGTAAACGTGTTGACTTCTCAGGACGTTCCGTTATTGCCGTTGGTCCAACGCTTAAGATGTACCAATGTGGTGTGCCACGTGAAATGGCGATCGAGCTCTTTAAACCATTTGTCATGCGTGAAATCGTTGCCCGTGATATCGTGCAAAACGTCAAAGCAGCTAAGCGCTTGGTGGAACGCGGAGATGAGCGTATCTGGGATATCCTTGAAGAAGTGATTAAAGAACACCCAGTGCTTTTGAACCGCGCACCGACCCTTCACCGCTTGGGTATCCAAGCTTTCGAGCCAGTCTTGATTGATGGTAAGGCCCTTCGCTTGCACCCGCTTGTCTGTGAAGCCTACAATGCCGACTTTGACGGGGACCAAATGGCCATCCACGTACCGCTTTCAGAAGAAGCTCAAGCAGAAGCTCGTATCTTGATGCTAGCTGCGGAGCACATCTTGAACCCGAAAGATGGTAAACCAGTTGTTACTCCATCTCAGGACATGGTTTTGGGTAACTACTACTTGACTATGGAAGAAGCTGGTCGTGAAGGTGAAGGAATGGTCTTCAAAGACCGTGACGAAGCGGTTATGGCTTACCGTAATGGTTATGTTCACCTTCACTCACGTGTTGGTATCGCAACAGACAGCCTCAACAAGCCTTGGACAGAAGAGCAAAACACAAGGTCTTGCTTACCACAGTTGGTAAAATCCTCTTCAACGACATCATGCCAGAGGGTCTACCATACTTGCAAGAACCAAACAATGCCAACTTGACAGAAGGTGTTCCAGCTAAATATTTCTTGCCACTTGGTGGAGATATCAAGGAAGCTATCAGCAAACTTGAACTCAACCCCCCATTCAAGAAGAAAAACCTTGGAAATATCATCGCTGAAATCTTCAAACGTTTCCGTACAACAGAAACTTCTGCTCTACTTGACCGTATGAAGAACCTCGGTTACCACCACTCAACTCTTGCAGGATTGACAGTTGGTATTGCCGATATCCCAGTCGTTGATGACAAGGCTGAAATCATTGAAGAATCACAC
>CAKMOM010000128.1:0-10345 GCA_927910965.1 uncultured Streptococcus sp. | reverse complement strand
ACAGCAGGAACAGTTGTATCACTTGATGGAATTGTTGTAGTTCCAGCATTTGGCGCTACAACAGGAACAGTTGTATCACTTGATGGAATTGTTGTAGCTCCCGTATTTGGCACTACAACAGGAATAGCTGTTTCTTTTTGTGAAGTGTTTGTATCTGCATAAGCTATTTGAGCGCTTGCTGAAGCAAGTACGACAATAGATGATAGTGTGATGATTTTAGCCCATTTTTTCATGTTTTCTTCCTCTTTTGTATTTATTTTAATATTGATTTTAATATTGATTTTAATGTTTGTTATTCTGCAAAACCTGTAATAATAGGTTTACCTACGATTACATAGCCATACATTGATTTTTCCTCTTCACGTAAAGGAAGAGTCATTCTAATCGTTTTAATATTATTCGAGTCTTCTGTTGTAGTGATCACAAATGTAACTTGAATAATATCTTGTGATTCGGTTAGTGATTCGTAAATTGTTGATTGTGCTTTAACCCCTTTTTTGAGTTCAAGACCTTCAGTCTTCATTTCACTGCTTAAAAAATCTACAATATTTTCACTTTTTCCAGTATAGAAATTTGCGATAAAAAATCTACCAAAAACTTCAATTTTCCCTTGTTTCTCTTCAAGCTGTATCCGATTTTCAAGCTCATTAATTTTCTTAGATTGAACTTGAACAAGAGATAGTGAAGCAATAGATGCTATTGTAATTAAACAGATAACTATTGTAAGAACAAGCGAACCAAACCTTAATTTTCTAGTTTTTACTGGCTTATCTGAGACTGATTTATTAATCAACTTTTCTGTCTCTTTTTTATCTTCAACCAGGTTATTTTGAGATTGTTCTACGCTTTTAAGAGATTTCTAATCTTTTTATCTTTTTTAACATGAGGTACGCTTTTCTTTTTTCTGCTTATTTGATTTTAAAAACCCAAATGATTTTTTTTCTCTTTTAAAACCAAACCCTGAGAGCGCTTCTTCCACAATTGATTCAAGAGGGAGAGATAAAGATAGACTGTCTAAAATGATCCCCTCTTCTCCCAATTGGTCTATTTGAATAGTTATCGTTTCTCCTCTATCTTCTGCCCAAACCGACCTATCATTAATAAGAGATAGTAATTCATCCCTATTTTGACAGGTTTCTTGCTGATTTGTTTGTAGATTAATAATTCTGAACATGACCCTCACCGACCTCTTCAGAAGAATTTACCTGGTTAGAATTATTAAATGCAAAATTTTCAAATTCATCAAAAGACTTACCTGACTCAGCCATTAACGCAATGATATATTCTGCTTGAAGTGCATTAATTTTCGCTTCATACTCTTTTTCCTTTTGATTCAAGGCTCTTTTCTGTTCTTGAATTTTTTCTAACTCAGCATTAAATTTTTCAAGTTTGCCCTTCAATGATTGTGTTTGTGTCTTTTTTGGTGCCATATTTTTCTCCTTTAATTTGAATTTGAGGTGCTAGGTGTTGTCGTTGGTTTTGTTGATGAATCTGTTGTAGAACCTTCAGATGGTTTTGTACTATCCAAAATTCCATAGTCGCCTGTTTGATCTGTTAAAATAATGGATTCCATCTTATTTACTTTCATTTTGCCATTTTCATTAGTATAACTTATTCTCAGCGTCTTTTTGTTCAAAACATTTTTTTGAGCAGTGTTATAGTTTTTCTTTTCATCTAGTAAGTATTTACATAATTTACTTGCGCTATAACTTGTAATTTGTCTTGATTGATATAAATTTCTGCTGATTTAAACTGAAAATCTACAACAAATCCTTTATATGTTTGGCTCACAGGTTCTTCTTCTTTAGCTACTGTTTGTTTATATAGACCATCAGTCATATACTCTTTATAGCGATTCCTATTCTCTCCAAGATCTTTTTTGGTATAATAGTTCACTAAAAATTCTTTTACCTCTTCCTGATTAAGCCCCTCCTTTGTCGCTGTCTGTTTACTTTCAGCGATTTCCTTTTTTTGATTGTGATCTGCTACTGTTTGTCCTATACCTACTCCAATAAATACGGCAAGGATAATCAATAATATATAACCAATAAATTTTATTACTTTTAATTTAGATGAATCTATCATAATTCTCCATTCTTTCTTCTATTTTGGCGGAATTGCAAATGAAAGGTAACTTTGATTTGTCCAAAGAGTCCAATGTATTCTATCTTGAACTCCTCGAATATTACATTCAGAAACTAGAAAGCTGCCATCTTCATTTACATGTTCAACATAAGATACATGCCCATACTCTTCAGGAGTATTCCAAAAACCACCTTGAATTGACATAACTGCTCCTGCTACAGGAGTTGAACTGTATTGCCATCCTCTGGCAACCAATCCTCTAACCCAGTTCTGTCCATCTCCTAACCAATTATAATGAGGAGCTCCTGCTTCTACTAATCGATTATACACGTACCAGGTACATTGGCCAATAGGATAAGTATTACCATCAAGACTAGCCGAAACGGTAGCTCCTGAAGGATAACTAGATATTTTAGATGAATACTCTGAAGGGAAACCCCATGAACTTTCTAAAACAGAGCTTCCTCCTCTAGTGTGACCTCTAGGATTTTTGAGATACGATAAAACTTGTTGAGCATTATGTTGCCGTTCTTTTACTTTATCTCCTTCGTTCCCTTCCCAATTAACCAAGAATTTATTAGTTAAATAATCTACATCATCATTTGAATGAAGGATATTCTTTAAATGTTCAATGTAGTAAGGAGAATCACCATTTAGCATGAAGTCAAGTTGAAGTTCAAGATCATACCATTTTTTTCCTTTTTCCTTAGCATAGTTCAATAACATTGTATGTCTAATCGAACCATCACGGGTATCAGTCCATTGTCCAAGTCCAATCCCTCGATGGATAATGTTTGGATATTTCCCGTGATACACTTCAGCATTCCCCATATTCAACCAGGTAGGGTCATCCCAAGAGCTAGCTGAAGCTCCCACGGGAGGATTCAGATAATCTCCTTCAGCACGTTTTGCTGTTATTGAAGATTCTGTCCAAAAGTTTCCTAGAATTGCTGAGATACCATTTAAAGTTACGCTACTATCTTGTTTTTTGAAGAAGTTGTATATATCATTTATTTTTTTACTAATATCACCGTCTAGGTTCATATCTGAAATTACTGAAGTAGTCTGATTGTATTCAACTTTTGGAAGATAGAAACCAACATTTACCCAAACCCATTCTTTCTTTTTCTTGTTTTTGAGTTTTCTATAGTAAACTTCTTGCCCTCCTACATCACTTACTTCACCAATTTCATTCCCAACTTTAATCTTATCACCGTCATTAACACGAACACGAGTTACATTCTTATAAGTAAATTCTGCCGTTTCTGATGATATAATCACATCTTGCTCTTTTAGAGAAATTGTACCATCCATTACAGCATAAAGTTTTGACCCTTGATTCGCTTGCAAAACAGAACCATTATATATCTCTGTTTTTGAAACATAGCCAAACCTTTTATCAATCCGTATTGGATCTAATTTTTCATCATTTGCTTCAGCATTAAAGGGGTTTGACAAATCGTTGTAGGTTACATAATAGCCTACTTGTTTTGCCTGTTCTAAGACTTCGTTATACTCTTTTAACTCGGATTCACTCAATCTTAGATATTTATTTTCAGACGAAGTATAGATATCAGACATTGTTTTTAAATTGTCTTTATCTTTATTTAATTCTTCCCAAGTATCGGAAAGAAGCTCCCTGTAAGAATGATTTAATTCCCACCACTTCTTATCCGTATTATAGGGTGAATCTAGCTTGTAATCTTCATATTTGTAACCCATGAACATCATTATTTCATCAATATTTGTCCAATAATCGACCTTATCTGTTGATTTTTCTCTATCAATTTTTGAAATATGAGTCCAGGCTTCTGTAAGATCAAACTCGTTTTGTGCTACAGTCGAACTTCCTCCTCCTGCCATTGCCCCAAAAATAGCAATTGCTAAAAACATAATAAACAAAACGATATATGATTTTGCAGTTAAAGGATTTTTTAGGATAGTGAATAACGGCTTACTAATTTTAGAAGTTACTTTTTTTACAGTTTTACCAAATCTCCCTGCTTTAGAAGCATTAGTTTTCGCTCTTAATAGTTGGTACTTATTTTTTACTTTTGTTTCCCAACGAGCTTTAACAGGTGTTCTTGTAAAGCCCTTTCCACGAACAAGATTGTAAGTCCTATTTCCTGATGCATAAGCATTTCTTACTGAATTTGAAGCTATTTTGATAGAATACTTTCCAATTTTTTTTGCTTGTCTAACTTCTACATGTGCTCGTCTGATATTCTGTCTAGCTGAAGCAACATCTTCTAAATAGTCATTATCTTGAAAAGCACCATCTACAAGTTGAGTTGCTTGATTATGTGCCAATCTACCGACTTTTTGGGGAGTCGTTCCTCCATTTCTCTGAATCGCTTGCCTTCTTTTAACACCTGCTTCCTTTTTTCTTTCTTTTAGCTGAGATATTTCTTTACTAGCAACTTGTCGCCTTGCATTTTTCTTCTGCTTCAGGTAACGCTTTTCTGCTTCTGTTTTTGGCTGTAAAAGCTGTTTATCCCTCTTATCTGCTTTAGCATATTTTTTTCTAGCATTACGAATGTCTTTTTTGGCTTCCTTATATTCACGAGTTGCTTGACGTAATTCCTTCCTTGTCTTTCTTGACAAAATTACACCTCCTACGCATCTGTAGCAACTAATTCAAATAATCGTGTATGTCGAGGAATTGGATTTTCAAAAGGTACAACCACTTGACCTGCGACAATCAAGCCCGTTCCTTTTGCTTTTGGTTTTTCAATATACCTGGTAAGAGTTGGAGTAAGTGTAATGGCTTTAGAAAGAGCCAATAAGTCTGATTTCTTGTGTTTCAAGAGAATCATAAACTCACTATTAGATACCAACTTGCGCCCTTCTTCTTTGTTCATCAGGGTTTCAATATTTTGTGTGATGGCTGTTGCAATCGCCCCGTATTTACGAACCCGTGAATACAACTCTGTAAAGAAGATAGCCTGGACTTCTTCTTTGAAGAAGAGCTGTACCTCGTCGAAATAAATGCGAGTAGTGAGTTTCCCTTGGGAAGCGACAACTTGATTCCAAATATAATCCTGAATAACCATCATTGCAAATGGCTTTAATTTACCTGTTAAACGCTTCAAATTGAAGACAACAAAACGATCTGTAATATCTACGTTTGTTTCATGTGCAAAGATATTTTGTGAACCTTTAGCATATATTTCTGATTTAAGCGCTA
Source organism: uncultured Streptococcus sp. (assembly GCA_927910965.1). Lineage (GTDB taxonomy): Bacteria > Bacillota > Bacilli > Lactobacillales > Streptococcaceae > Streptococcus. The sequence goes on along the minus strand of CAKMOM010000128.1, from coordinate 5,073 downwards.
ACTCCTGGGCTTCAGGTTCTTCCTGCTCTTGTAAAATATCGTGCCAATCTGCAAGCGTTGGCGTTCTATCTTCATCCGCAAACCGTTTATAAGTTTCACGTGTCACACGGTCAATAATGGTATATTGCACGTCACCGACTTCATCAAGGATTGATTCAAACAACCCCATCAGAAGATTTGATTTATCACCAATTGGATCATTATCTTCGTCCTTCAGTTGACTCATGTCAGGCAAATCTAACAAATTTAAGTGCGACTTAGAACCGATAAAAATATCGACTTGTTGAGCGCCAAACTCTCTACCAATATCTGAATATTCATCTTCAGGGTCAACAATGATGATACGGTCTTCAGGGTTCTTCAGATAAGTTGGTATAATTTCCATAGTTTTAACTGTAACAGATTTACCTGAACCTGAAGAACCAAGTACAACCCCTGAACCAGTATTAAGGTCTGCTTTACGGTCAATTGTAATAACATTATTAGATAATTGATTTTGGCCATAATATAGTGCACGTGGGCTTTCTGACTTTAAGTCAACATTTGTGAACGGTACTTGTGTAGCTATGTTTGCAGTAGTCATATCACGAACAAATCTACGCTTCACATTTAAAAAAGTGTGCCCGATAGGAAGAATTGTATTCAATCCTTCTTCTTGATAATAATAGCACTCCTGGAAGTCAACTCCTACTTTACGAGAAGCAGTCAGAATCTTATCCGTGACACTTGCTAATTCTTCTTCATCTTTAGCTTTGAAGTAAATAGCAATAATTCCTGAGAAAGCCTTTTGATCGTTATCATCAATCTCTTCTTTCCAACGTCTCGTCGATTCTGAAATTTCCCTGGCTCTACCACTAACGGCTAAATCTTGATCGATACCTTCTTGAGCCCCTGAACGTTGAGCTTTAACCATTTCAGCTTTAATTGTCGTATCAATGTTATTGATTTTTTTCATAAAACTGGATGGCTCATAAGGCTCTGCATGTATTGTAATCGCCAACTCAACACCAATATCGGTAAGATTTTTAATCATCTTGTCAGTAAGAAAAGTAGGGAAATTTTTAGCATACATGACTCTAGCCACTTCTTCGTTAATACGAAAACGGTTCTCTAAAAAATGAAGCCTGTTAGGTGCAATAAAGTCTTTTGTATGCAATTCAGACAATGCAATATCTCTGAATGAATAAGGTAACTTCCGTTTACCATTTAGCAGTTCAGAAAATATATCAAGCCTTTCTTTTCCACCCAACTCTTTAAATGTAATATCCATCTGAGCATATTGATTTTCAAGAGAGTTCCCAAGTTCATTCAGAATAGAATCTGCTTGACTTTTATTATATGCTTCAGTTCTAAGAGTAACATATTTCTCTACCTGAAAATTTTTAGAGTCGCTTGAAAAAACGACTTTCGATAATTTCATTGTACTCTCTGCGAAAATCATCAAAACCGTCTCCAACTTCATCATATTTGATTTGGTCAACAGCGTTGTCTTCGATTTTCCGATTGATAACCAGGAGCTGATAAGTAGAGCCTGCATCAAGTGAATTGAGCGCTTCAGCGTGTGTATCAATCACGTCAATCTTTTCTTCCTGGTTAGCGGATAGATAGGCGACGTCACCCAAGCGATAGGTTCTTGACCATTCGTTTTTAGCAATGTGCATCAACCCACTTTCAAATAAACTATTATATTTGATAGTATTTTGAGTAGATGCTTTCAATGAGCGTTTTAGACGTGCTTTTCTCTCTTTTTCAGCTTTCGTCATACTCTTTGACTTTTTTCCAATACTTAAAATCATCTTTTTTGAGTTCCTCCTCTTCTCTAAATTCTGTAATATATGAACGTTTTTGAACTTTTAAATTAAATAATATCTTATCCTTGACTGATTCATCAAATCCTAGTCCATAAACAATAAATGGCGGTGCGATCAGTAAAGCTACAAGATACATAAAAATATCTGATAATTCCATTAGCGATATTGAAATAGTTAAAGAGATAACAATTCCTATACCGAGCATCATAATTAATAACCGCTTTGTCAGTCCAAATGCAATTGGTCTTTCGTAATTATCAAATTCTTTCAGAAATTCGCTTCCTAGTTTATTCATCATTTTTCTTTCTAGCTATAATAAAAACACTTTGCAAGCAAAGTGTCAGTTCAACATATTAAAGTCAATTTATTCTTTTATTTGAGCAATCGTCACAAAAATTGAAGCTATGAAGCCTAAACCCATTATAGTTAATACAATTGTTGTATTAAATGGATGGACACCAAGTGACATATTGTTAAGAATAATTGTATCATATACGATATATGCAATAGCCCAAAAAATTGCAAATCCAATAGATAATTTGATCCAATTAATCAATAAATTTATTAAAAAGAAAGGAGTAGCAATCAGAAATCCAATAATCAAATCAGACCTGATAAAAACATACTAAAGAAGTTGCCAATCATTGACCAAATGGAGCGTTTCACTCGTTTTGGAGCGTTTGATTGAACTGACGTAGGGGTTTCTAATGGTTCTTCTTGCGATTGAGGAGACAATTTGAAATGGTTTCCTTCTCGCTTGATATAGTATCGTTTTTCTGACATGAACTCACCTCCTTATGGAACTATTTTACCAAATTTATTGCTTTTTTACATGGCATTTAAAAGTGTTTTTGCTAATTTTTGACTTCCGAATATTGCAATAATATATACAACACCTTTTCCAATTGATGCAAATGCAACAACCCAGTCTCCTGAACCTGCTTTAAACATATCATCTGTTACTAATGCAGGATAAAGGCTCACTATAATAACAATTAGAAGTCCTTGCAATGCGTATGATGCAAAATGCTTCAAAAAATTAATAGCAACTGGTCTTGTTTGCTCTGACATAAAAAAGGCAACAATTAATGGTGAGATTGCTTTCAAAATATACATTTGGAAAAAACGTAAGAAAACAATTATTTTGGCACAAATATCACCAATAAAATCAACTGTTTTAGCAACAAGTGAAACAATCTGTTTAAAAATCCATCCACTGATGCCTGAAGTGTCAACCTCTACATCAAATGATCTCTGTGGTAGAACTCCATTTACCAAAGTAATTCCTTTGTTAAATATCAAAACAATAAAGTCAAATATTGCAGAAATATTATATACTAGCAAAAAAGCAATAACATATCCTAGCGCAACTTCCATCCATAATTGAACAGTCAGACTTCCTCCTTCTTGTCCAAGTCTCTTGTTCCACGAAATGATATCGACTAAAAAGAAACTTAATATCAAGATTGAAGCAACTGGCAACAATGCATTATTGATTTGATCAGAATACTGGTTGACTGTTGAACTATATTCAGCTAGGGAATTAGTAATGTTATCCATTCCCTCTAGCTCCTTTCAGGCTTTAGTTAATTGCTTGAAGCGCTGCAATGATTGCTTGACATATCGCAGCACCAATTACACCGACAGCACCACCATTTACCATTGAATTTGCACCTTTTTCTTGACGCATTGAATCGTTATTGTTACGTCCGCCAAAGAAATCGATAGCTCCTACTAAAACCCAAACAAGTCCAGTGATGCTTACGACTGCTTGAACAATTTGAAATACTTTTACTGCTGTTTCCATTAGATTTAACCCTCTTTATTACTTTCTTTTAAGTTTAGTTTTTCGATTGAATTCTTGAGGATAATCATTTCATCCTCAAAAATCGTGATTCCTTTGCCTGCCTTTGTATGGTCATTATTCCATGATCTTATATCAAATTTAGGCTGTGTTCCATTCCAAGAAACTTTATTAAGTTCCTTCTTCCAACCTGATTCATTTTCAGATAATATTGCAATATGTTCTACAATATCAAAAGAAACAGGAACATTATTATCTTTGATTGGACGACTGGCAAGGTTCATACTTTTTCTCCTGTCTTGCCCAACTGTCATTTTTCTGTCCTCCATACTTTTTTTACAGCGGTGAAAACCTCGTCCAGTTAATTTTAGAACTTTCTTAGAACCATATCTACATCTTCTAGCTATAAGAACTCCATGTCGTTCTATTGTACGAATTGATATGAAAATATCTTTATATTCAACTTTAAGTTCCAATTTCATTGGACTTCCTGCAATATATCCTTTTTTTGATATAGTGCCATACTTAGCTTTTAATTTCACTATTTGTCCATTATCTAAGTATGCTGTTGCACCACCTTCTTTGCCTAATTGTTTTAGGTCTCTTATGCAAACATCATTGTCTGCTTCCTCTTTAAATTTATTCATTCTTTTCTCCTTCTCGAATAAATTCAGGTTGATTTACACCCATGCCGTATAACCCCCCTCGGTTATATCCGTGTTTCATGCGCACCGTTTTGTGGTAATATGCAAACGGTCAAAACCTGCTTAAATGCAATTTGTGACTGAGACTAGATCTCTAGCTTTACATTCCGCCCCCAATTTTTTATCTCACTAGTCACGCTGTATCAGGACAGAAGTTGTATTCTATTGTCAACGTTCCTGGTAGTTTATCGACTTGCCAAGGTCAAATCAGATTATACTGAAAAGAAAACTATATATTTTGCTGTCTTTTTGCTTGCTGTTTCCTTATGTTTTTATTCCATTCAGCAACTATGCCATTAAAGACATACTCAGCAACCACTTCAGACGAGCGGGCAAACCTCATATTCTCTAAAGCGTATGCATAGCGGTCATCAAAATGTATCATCGCATAATCTGCGGTAGCCTGTGAGAAGTTTTCTTTTAGTAACTGGTCATGAACCAAGTTCCAAATATAATCTCGGTCGTACTTAGTCGCCTTATCAACTTTTCGGGAAAAATTGACCCTATTTTTTCCTTCAGGATTTTGAGGGGCTTTCTCTTCTTCCTCCTCTAAACTAAAATCAGGCTCACTAAACTCAGGCTCACTATAATCAGTATCATTAGGTTCTGAAATTCCGAAGTCTTGACTTCTGTTTTCCAGAGTTCTTGAATTCTGATTTTCAGAATTCTGGAAGTCGGAATTTCCGACTTCCGCTGGTATCAAGGGTTTAGCCTCATTTTCAACCTTTAAAGAACCAAGATAAATCAAATTGGG
>CAKMOM010000127.1:0-25832 GCA_927910965.1 uncultured Streptococcus sp. | reverse complement strand
AAATAAAATCCAAACCCTAAAGTAGTTATTTCTCTGTCTCTTTTGGGGGTGCAGTTCATTCAAGACCTAATAATATGCGTTTTTCTTTTTTATTCAACGTGGGTTGTTTGATTGGCAAAGGCGATAATAGCTTGCTTCAACTCATCTCCACTAAGAGTGCGGAACTCTTCAATCTTTTGATCGATTGCTTCTAGAGGCATGACATTAACTTTACCAACGAAAATCTTATCCATAACTTGATTATCAACAAGTTCGGTTGATACCAAGAGTTCTTCGTAGAGTTTTTCGCCTGGGCGGATTCCAACTTCAACAATTGGAATTTCGCTTTCGGTGTGTCCACTTAGAAGGACCATTTTCTTGGCCAAGTCATAAATCTTGACTGGTTTGCCCATATCAAGGATAAAGACTTCTCCATCCTTGGCATAAGCACCAGCATGGATAACCAAACGGCTAGCTTCTGGAATAGTCATAAAGTAACGGGTCATGCGGAAGTCTGTCACCGTTACAGGCCCACCTTCAGCAATCTGGCGTTCAAAGACTGGAATGACACTACCACGGCTACCAAGTACATTCCCAAAACGAACTGCACAGTAGGTTGATTGGCTACGTTGGTTGAAACCAGTGACAATCAACTCAGCCACTCGCTTGGTTGCTCCCATAACATTTGGTGGATTAACCGCCTTATCTGTCGAAATCATAACCATCTTAGGTACTTTGGCTTCATCAACAGCCTTAGCAACATTGTAGGTTCCACGGATATTGTTTTTGAAGGCTTCTTTTGGATTGCGCTCCATCATAGGAACGTGCTTGTGGGCTGCCGCATGATAAACAATAGCTGGCTTGTACTTTTCAAAGACTTGCAAGAGACGATCATAGTCTTGAATGTCCGCAATCACAGGAACATAATCAATCCCTTGGAACTTACGAATCAATTCATGATAAACAAGGTAAATTGAGTTTTCCCCATGACCGAGTAAGACAATGCGTTCAGGATTGAAACGACTAACTTGGCGACAGATTTCAGAACCGATTGAGCCACCAGCACCTGTAACCAAGATTGTCTTACCTGTCAGTTCTGCGCCCAGACGCGATTCATCAAGACGAATTTCCTGACGGCCCAAAAGGTCTGTGATATCAATCTTCTGGAAGCCTCCACCTGCTTGGTGAAGTCCTTGAACAACCGTTTCAACCTTAGGCATCTTGTAACATTTGACACCCAGCTTATTACACATCTGCAAGATACGTTCATATTCTGACGGGTCAAGCGACGGAATCGCAACGATAACACGCTCGATTTGATGGCGTTTGGCTAATTCAGGAAGATCCTCATATGAACCCAAAACAGGGATTCCACCAAGTTTTTGACCCTTTTTCTTAGAATCCTTGTCCAAAATACCGACAAGTTCTAATTCACTGGTTGGATGTTGGTAACTATCCATAAAGAGGGCACCGCCATCACCGGCACCAATCAAGAAGGTCCGACGGTGTTCTCCATCACCACTTCCCTTTTTGCGTTTTGAGTAGATTAACTGCCAAGTAATCCGTGGTAATAAAATCAAGAAAGTACTCAACAAGATAAAGAGCACGATAAAACGGATGGAGAAGAGAGGCAAGAAGGCATAGCAGATACTATATGACAAGATACTGCTAGCAGTCACACCAAAAAAGATTTTCATGAAATCCGTAATCTTGCTGTAACGACTAATACTAGCGTTCAACCCCCAAAATCCAATCATCAATTGATAGAACAGGAAGGCCAAACTCGTATAGATAATGTAGTCAACAGGTGCTGGATTAATCAATCCGTAGAATAAAATATAAGATACAATGATAGAGACCACCATACTCAAAATATCAAATATTCCCCAGAAAACCTGTTTTTGTTGTTTATTTAAAATTTCCACCAGATCAATCACATAATCTGTGAGTTTTTTATTCATCGAAATTTACTCCTCCTTAAAAGAGTCAGATATGTATATTGTTATTATAACACTTTTTCTTAAATTTACGTTTGCTACAATCTTTTACTTGCTTTTTCGTAACAATTTCATAAAAATTAACTGTCGTACAAATCCTGGACAAAGGGCAACAACCATCTGAATCGCAACACTCTTGGCGTACTCCATGTAAGAAATTTGTCCTCGCTTCAGCATACGCTGACGAGCTTGACGATAGAGTTTGAAGTAACGCAGTCCCCCACGACGCTCAAACATCCCTGCTCCGACACGAACCTTACACAAGATTTGATCCAGATTTCCAGTCTTAGCTCCTGCAGCAATCATATTGAGCCAGAGGAGGTCATCCTCCATATAAAGGCCATCCTCATAGTTGCCTGCCTTGAGAACCATGTCCTTCTTGAACATGACAGTCATGTGGTTAAAGGCACTTCTCATCCTTTGATAAGCCACAATCTCTGCATGCTTAGTCGGAACACGACGGTAAGAAACAATCTCATCAGGATTGTCAATAAACTCTGCAATATGTCCACCTAATAGGTCGAGCTTGTCCTTCTCCATTAGCTGAACCTGTTTCTCAAAACGGTCTGGAACAGCTATATCATCCGTATCCATACGAGCGATGATATCGTACTGACACTGCAAAACACCCTGTCGAAGAGCCAGACCCAAACCTTGATTCTGCTCAAGAGGATAGCGTTTCACTGGAATATCAGACTCAGCTTCAAGCTGGTCTAATACCTGATAGAGCTCAGGTGTCAAAGGCCCATCCTCAACCAGAACCAATTCGCTCGGTTTCAGGGTCTGATTTTGAACACTCTCAATAGCATCCTTTAAAAATGTCGGATTTTCCTTGATATAGACCGACATCAATACGCTGATTTTTTGCTTTTCAGACACAGTTTTTCTCCAATATATAGATTTCCTTCCACTATTTTATCATAATTTTCAAGACTTTCCCATTTTTATCTTGAAAGCCCAAAACCTTACTTGACATTATAGGGAAAAAACCTTAAAATAAGCTGTTATTAAAATCAGCTAGAAGAGGTAATATATGAAAAAGCAATCACTCTTTTTTGTTCCAGGTATTATCCTGATTGGTGTTTCCTTGCGGACTCCTTTTACTGTTTTACCCATTATTTTGGGAGATATTTCGCAAGGACTGGGAGTCGAAGTTAGTTCACTTGGTGTCCTAACTAGTCTTCCTCTCCTCATGTTTACCCTCTTCTCGCTCTTTTCTACCCGACTGGCTCAGAAAATTGGCTTGGAGCATCTCTTTACCTACAGCCTTTTCTTCTTGACTATCGGTTCTCTCATTCGACTAATCAATCTGCCCCTGCTCTATCTAGGAACCTTGATGGTTGGGGCAAGTATCGCAGTCATCAATGTTCTGCTTCCTAGTCTCATCCAAGCCAATCAACCAAAGAAAATTGGTTTTCTGACAACCTTATATGTGACTTCTATGGGGATTGCAACGGCTCTGGCTTCCTATCTGGCTGTGCCTATTACACAAGCCAGTTCTTGGAAAGGATTGATCATCCTCCTCACCCTGCTCTGCCTAGCAACTTTTTTGGTCTGGCTCCCAAATCACCGCTATAATCACAGACTGGCTCCACAAACCAAACAAAAAAGCAAAACAAAGGTCATGCATAATAAACAGGTCTGGGCAGTGATTGTCTTTGCCGGTTTTCAATCCTTACTCTTTTACACCGCTATGACTTGGTTACCTACCATGGCCATCCACGCAGGTCTATCCAGTCACGAAGCTGGCTTGCTGACTTCTATCTTTTCTCTGATTAGCATTCCTTTTTCAATGACCATCCCAAGCCTGACAACCAGCTTGTCAACTCGCAACCGTCAGCTCATGCTCACTCTAGTTTCACTGGCTGGTGTAGTCGGTATTTCCATGCTCTTTTTCCCAATTGGTAATTTCTTTTACTGGCTTACCATCCATCTCCTCATCGGAACTGCAACTAGCGCCCTCTTCCCTTATCTCATGGTCAACTTTTCACTCAAGACAAGCGCTCCTGAAAAGACAGCCCAATTATCTGGCCTTTCTCAAACAGGAGGCTATATCCTAGCAGCCTTTGGGCCAACTCTCTTTGGATACAGTTTTGACCTTTTCCACTCTTGGGTGCCAGCTGTAGCTGCCCTCTTACTCGTCGATATCCTGATGACTGTGGCCCTCTTTACAGTGGACAGAGCTGATAAAATCCTCTAAACTTCTAGTTTTTCCTAGAAGTTTTTTATATATAAAAATTTTACACATTTTTCTTGACAGGGCTTTCTTTTAGATGTACAATGTATGTGTAGAAAAATTATATATAAAAATCTTACACATTAGAAAAGGAGGTTTCCCATGTACTTTCCAACATCCTCTGCCTTGATTGAATTTCTCATCTTGGCCGTACTGGAGCAGGATGATTCTTATGGTTATGAGATTAGCCAGACCATTAAGCTGATCGCTAATATCAAAGAATCCACACTCTATCCCATTCTCAAAAAATTGGAGGGCAATAGCTTTCTGACAACCTATTCTAGAGAGTTCCAAGGTCGCATGCGCAAATACTACTCCTTGACAAATGGTGGTATAGAACAGCTCGTGACCCTAAAAGATGAATGGGCACTTTATACAGACACCATCAATGGCATCATAGAAGGGAGTATCCGCCATGACAAGAACTGAATACCTGACTCAGCTAGAACTCTATCTCAAAAAACTGCCTCAGGCTGACCAAATTGAAGCCATGGACTATTTCAGGGAACTCTTTGACGATGCTGGAGTCGAAGGAGAAGAAGAACTCATCGCTAGCTTGGGAACTCCCAAAGAAGCGGCCCACGAAGTTCTCTCCAATCTTCTCGATAAAAAAATCAATGAAGCACCCGCTCAAAAGAATAACCGACAAATTTTGCATATCGCCTTGTTAGCTCTCCTTGCAGCACCCATCGGCATTCCTCTGGGAATCGCCATCCTCGTGGCTCTGTTCGGAATCCTTGTGGCTGCTTTGACTGTCATTCTGGCTTTCTTTGCGGTTTCCATACTAGGTATCATCGGCGGATTCCTATTTTTAGTTGAAAGTTTTACTGTCCTCGCCCAAGCTAAATCAGCCTTTATCTTGATTTTCGGTTCTGGTTTACTGGCTATCGGTGCTTCTTCACTAGTCTTACTAGGTATTTCCTATGTAGCCCGCTTCTTCGGCCTACTCATTATTCGCCTGGTGCAATTTGTTCTCAAAAAAGGAAAGAGAGGTGACCAGCATGCGTAAATGGACAAAAGGATTTCTCATTTTTGGTGTGGTGACTACTATTATCGGATTTATCCTGCTCTTTGTAGGTATCCAATCTGACGGGATCAAGAGCCTACTTGCCATGTCCAAGGAGCCTGTCTATGATAGTCGGATGGAAGAGCTGACCTTTGGCAAGGAAGTCGAAAACCTAGAGATCACTCTCCACCAACACGCGCTGACCATCACAGACTCTTTCGATGATCAAATCCACATTTCTTACCATCCATCACTCTCTGCTCACCATGATCTTGTTACGAATCAAAACGATAAAACTCTGAGCCTTACTGATAAGAAACTGTCTGAAGGTCCGTTTCCTTCTTCTGGTATTGGCGGGATTCTCCATATCGCAAGTAGCTACTCTAGTCGTTTTGGCGAAGTTATTCTCCGACTGCCAAAAGGGAGAACTCTAAAAGGGATCAACATCTCAGCCAATCGCAGACAAACCACCATCATAAATGCTAGCCTTGAAAATGCGACCCTCAATACAAACAGCTATCTCCTCCGAATTGAAGGAAGTCGTATCAAAAACAGTAAACTCACAACCCCTAATATCGTCAATATCTTTGATACAGACCTTACAGATAGTCAGCTAGAGTCAACAAAGAATCACTTCCACGCTGAGAATATCCAAGTTCACGGCAAGGTAGAATTAACTTCTAAAGACCATCTCTCAATCACTCTGACGCAAAAAGAAAGCCAACGAATTAACTGGGACATCTCAAGTAACTATGGTTCTATCTTCCAATTCACAAGAGAAGAGCCTAAATCAAGAGGTACGGAATTAAGCAACCCTTACAAAACTGAAAAAACCGAAGCCAAGGATCAACTCATTGCTAGAGCTGATAATGATATTGAACTAATATCCATACCAAACAGACGTTGACAAAAGCGCTTACATCTGCTACTATGAAAGCATATTTATCTAATTAAAAAGGAGGTTCTACCATGAAACAAGAATGGTTTGAAAGTAATGATTTTGTAAAAACAACAAGCAAGAACAAGCCTGAAGAACAACACAAAAATCTTGCAGACAAGGCTGAAGAAACGATAGCCGATCTCGATACACCAATTGAAAAAAATACTCAAGTAGAGGAGGAAGTCTCTCAAGCTGAAGTCGAACTTGAAAGCCAGCAAGAAGAGAAAATTGAAATGCCTGAAGACAGTGAATCGAGAACAGAAATAGAAGAAAAGAAAGCATTAGATTCTACTGAAGAAGAGCCATACCTTTCTAAAGAAACAGAAAAAGTCACTATGGCTGAAGAGAACCAAGAAGCTCTTCCTCAGCAAAAAACAACTACGAAAGAGTCCCTTCTTATCAGTCAATCCTTAGAAAGTCCCTATATCCCCGACCAAGCTCCAAAATCTAGGGATAAATGGAAAGAGCAAGTACTTGATTTTTGGTCTTGGCTAGTGGAAGCTCTCAAATCTCCTACAAGCAAGCTTGAAACAAGTAGCACACACAGTTACACAGCCTTTCTCTTGCTCATTCTGTTTTCTGCATCTTCCTTTTTCTTTAGTATCTACCACATCAAACATGCTTACTATGGACATATAGCAACTATGCATAATCACTTCCCTGAACAATTTGCTTCATTAAATCTCTTTTCGATTATCTCTATCCTAGTAGCAACAACACTCTTCTTCTTTTCATTCCTCTTGGGTAGTTTCGTCGTGAGACGATTTATCTACCAAGAAAAAGGACTGGACGCTAGAAAAGGTTCTCCAACAATATAGTCAACTCTTAGCAATTCCAATCTTCCTCACTGCTATTGCTAGTTTCTTTGCCTTCTTTGACAGCCTGCGATTTACAGCCCTCTTGTGTGTGATTAGCATTGGAATCATTCTGCTTGCCAGTCTCCATATCATTACAAGACCAAGTCAAGCAAGTGAAACCGACTCCTTCTATCAATTATTCTTGTCTGTCCTTGTTAACGGAGTCATTATCCTCCTCTTCTTTGTAGCTGAAGTGGCACTGATTGGGGATTACCTTCGTATCTTGGCCTTTCTTTAAACTTCAATCCTGTCTTTCATGGCAGGATTTTTTATATATCAAAAAGCAAGTCGATTGACCTGCTTCTGCTTTACTTTTCTTGTGCTAATGCTTTAAAATCTTTTTCTAAGATGGGTTTTATTTCTAATTGATTGGCGTCTAGTTGGTGGTAAAATGCTGATGGTAGTGACTCTAGGAATTTTTCATAATCCAAGCGGGCAATGGCTTCATAGTCTTCTGGTTTAGAGCCATCTCCTTTGATTTGAACCAAGTCAATTTCCCATTGGACTTCCTTATCCACCAATTGCTCAATATAGGCTGCAGGGACAAATGGTTCTCTCGGTAACACTGTCTTGACTCCTTGAGCCAGATGGTAAACACCATGAACTTGTCCTTCTCCATCCTGATAGAAGGAAACTCTTGCAAAGTAGGCATCTGTCTCTTGAACCGCACGTACACGCGCTTCAAACTGGACCAAGCCATCTTCCTCTAAAAAGCTTTCCAAGTCCCCATGACTAAAGAAAACAGGGTTAAAAATTCCTTGGCAAATCGTAAAACGGGCTGCAGTGTCTGCCAGATGAGCTTGAATACTTGCTTGGAAATAAGCTTCAAAGTCAAAACCATCGAGCCCCTCAATCTCAGTTCCTGTGTAAGCAAGCAGGGTATCTAAAAATGATTTGATAATCTCCCAGTCTGTCTTTGTGAGTAGGTCAGGAAGATCGACACGATAAGCCTTTTGACCATCAGCATAACTAACCTTAAAGAGAAATTGTGATTGCCCCACTATCGCACACTGGATATACTCGAGTCGATTAAGAGGCTGACGGAGATAGACGGCATCATAGCTATGTGACTCCAAACCATCTACCAAAGCCAAGATGGACTTGGCAGTCAAAATTTCCTGTTCTCCTAAAATGCTCTGTTTATTTGGAATAAAAAATGTTTTCGTCATAACTGGACTCCTTTGAAATCGTTTACATATAGTATACCCTATTTTTCTGAAAGATACAGAAACAAACTTTAGATTTTTGAGTAAAAAGCATAGAAAAACAGCCCCTAAGGACTGTTTAATCTTATACAGTAGCTGCTTGATCCAAGCTTTCACCGATAGTGGCTAAGCGCTCGACAACTTCAGCTTGTGTCAATTCATTTTCTGAAACATAGCGGTTACGTGGGTGAACACGGCACTCGTGCGAGCATCCACGAAGGTACTTGTCTTCATTTTCTTCTGATGTCAAGATACGACGGTTACAGAATGGATTTCCACAGTTGACATAACGTTCACATGGTGTTCCATCAAACCAGTCTTTCCCTACGATGGTTGGGTTGACATGGTTAACATCTACGGCGATACGCTCGTCAAAGACGTACATTTTCCCATCCCAAAGCTCACCTTGAACTTCTGGGTCTTTACCGTAAGTTGCGATTCCTCCGTGCAATTGGCCGACATCTTTGTAGCCTTCACGAACCATCCAGCCTGAGAATTTCTCACAGCGAACGCCACCTGTACAGTAAACTACGACACGCTTGTCCATGAATTTTTCCTTGTTGTCACGGACCCATTGTGGCAACTCACGGAAGTTGCGGATATCTGGGCGGATAGCCCCACGGAAATGTCCTAGGTCGTACTCATAATCATTACGTGTGTCAAGGACAACGGTATCTTCGTCAAGAAGGGCTTCTTTGAACTCTTTTGGAGACAAGTAGGCACCTGTTGTTTCAAGTGGGTTGATATCGTTGTCGAAGTCATTGTCTTCCAAACCAAGGTGGACAATCTCTTTCTTGTAGCGAACAAACATCTTCTTGAAGGCTTGTTCATTTTCTTCGTCAATCTTAAACCAGAGGTCTTCCATGCCTGGGAGGCTGTGAACGTAGTCCATGTATTTTGAGTTGTTTCATAGTCACCTGAAACTGTTCCGTTAATTCCCTCGTCAGCGACTAGGATACGGCCTTTAAGGCCGATTGATTTACAGAAAGCCAAGTGGTCTGCAGCAAATTGCTCTGCATTTTCAATTGGAGTATAAAGGTAGTAAAGTAAGACACGAATATCTTTTGCCATAAGATTTGTTCTCTTTTCTATTCTTAAATTTTCAGAATTTTTCATCTAACTATACCAGTATACCTGCTTAAGAAAACGAATGCAATTTATTTGACTGGAAATTGTAGAAAGGGGCTTATCCCTGCACTTCATCAGTAACCATAGCGAATAGCAGATAATTCTCTCAATTTTTTGATCTGCCTAGCTTGACTTTCTGACAAACTTAGCTTGTTATCAATCAATACGCGCGCAAGGTCAACATTCATTTGACTCAATATAAATGGGGTAGAGGTCCCATCGTCCTTTAATCGTCTTTTATAAATCACTAACTGATTTTTCAAGGGAGTCAGCTGAGGCGTATCCTTTATGTCTTCTAGTAGATGATCTATGATAGTCATCGCTTCACAACGCCTTTCGCTTCCTCCAGCAAACCATTTTAATGGTGTCATTCTCATTTCCCTCCTTAAATTGAAAAGCTATCATTCCTAACTCTCGTACCAATATTTTACCCAAACACCCTCTGTAAAAAAGTCAGCAAAAATGGTAATGTTGCGAAAATATTATTCATCACATGCACCGCATAGGAAGGATAAATGCTCTTGGTATAGCGGGTCAAACTAGCAAAGATGATGCCAGATGTTGCAAAGACGAAGATATCTAACAAACTAGGCAGGCTTGAAAAATGAGGAAGAGCAAATAAAATGGACGGAAGAAGCAAATCAAGGCCAAATCTCGAATGCTTAAAAAAGGCATGTTGCAGTAATCCTCTATAGATTAGCTCTTCCATAAGTGGAGTCAGAAAGAACAGGGTTATATAGATACCTAGCTCAGCAAAGTTGGTCCCACTATAACCGATCAATACGGCCCAACCTTCAGCAGTTGACTGAACATGTTTAGCTGCCTGAACGTTAAAAGAGATCTGGAGCACTACCACTAATACTGTCAAAATCGAATACCAAAGCCATTTTTTTCTTGGAATGTGAAAGAGATAACCATGACCTGTCTTAACCAGAATCCAAATCATGACTCCGCTAAATAGCAAACTCAAGATATTTTGAATCCAGACGAAATTGCCAATCTGGGACGAAAATTGCCAATAATTTTGAATGATAAGGGTCAGCTGAGAAAGTCCAAATACAAAAAATAGGTAAGACAAGACAGCACTTATTTTGAAGAAAAGCTGATACTTTTTCATGTGATCCCTCCTTTGTAAACTCGGAACATCTCTAATATAAGCCATATTTTCCTAAATCCTTACTCCCAATCCTAAATGGTGCTTGAGATTTCCTGAATGGTTAAAATAAGGAAACAGAAATATCTATGTCTTTGTTTCAAAAAATCACTGCCTCCCCAGATAAGCCTGAGGAAAACAGTGATCACATTTTTAGGAATTAGGAATGAATACACGAAATCAATTGATCTTATGATTTTTTGTTTTTCAAGAATTCATCGTATTGTTTTTGCATTTCATTCAATACTTTTTCGTAGGCACCTTCAGATTTCAATTTTTCCATCAATTCTGGAATAGCTTTATCTGGGTCTACAGTACCAGTGTTGATAGCTGTATCGAATTGTTGCATTGTGTTAGAGATTGCTGAGATTTCAGATTTCACATTGTCAGTGTTAAAGATGAATCCAAGCGCTGGAGATTCTTTAGCTTCAGCCAATTGTTTCTTAGAGTCTGCGATTTGTTGGTCTGTAACGTTTTCATTGATGTAAAGAATCCAGTTGTTACCAGTGTTCCATCCACCCATGTGAGTGTTTCCTTTGTAGCCATCAAGGACTTTAACACGGTTTTCTTTACCTGCAAGTTTTTCCCAGTTCTTGCCTTCTGGACCGTAAACAAGACCGTTCAAGAGCTCTGCGTTAGTGTTCAAGAGGTTCAACACTTCCATTGATTTTTCTTTGTTCTTAGAGTTGTTTGAGATGACAAAGTTAGCAACTTGTGTTGTTTGGTTTTTCTTGATGAAGTTAGTAATTGGTTTGATTTGAATATCTTTGTTAGCAACACGTGAAAGCAAGCTGTTACCGTAGTCAGCTGGTCCTACTGTTTCTTCACGAATGAACCAAGTATCTTGTTGAAGGTCAAATGAAGTATCGCTTGTTGCTACGTCTTTTGGAATGTATCCAGCTTCATAGAATTTGTGAAGAGTCTTCAAGTGTTCTTTGAAACGAGGCACTTCGTAACGGTTTACGATCTTAGTAGTGTCTCCTTCAAGGTCGATAACGAATGGAAGTCCATTTGGAACTGGGTAGTCAAAGTTATCAGATGGGATGAAGTTCTTAGTAACCGCAAATGGCACTACATCTGGAGCTTTTTCTTTGATTTGTTTCAAGACTGGCTCAAGTGTTTCGTATGAAGTGACACCTGAAATATCGATACCGTATTTAGCAAGAAGAGTTCCGTTGAAGGCGAAGTTTTGAGATGATGCAACGTTGGCTGCAACTGGAACTGCGTAAATTTTACCGTTAATACTGTTACCTTTGATGTAAGCTGGGTCAAGTGCTTTGTAAAGCTCTTTACCTTCTTTTTTGTACAATTCTGTCAAGTCAGCATAGGCACCTTTTTGAGCATTTACAACATAGTTAGATGCAAAGGCGATATCGTAGTTTTCACCAGATGATGTGATAACTGACATTTTCTTATCATAGTCACCCCATCCAAGATATTGGATATCCAATTTAGCACCAACTTTTTCACCGATGATTTTGTTGGCATTTTCTAGCAATTCATCCAAGTTATCTGGTTTGTCCCCGATTTGGTACATTTTGATAACAGTCTTATCACCTGAAGCTGAGTCAGCAGCTTTCTTGTTACCTGAAAGGTTTCCACAAGCAGCGAGACCAGTAGCCAAAGCGACTACACTAGCAGATGCAAAAGCATATTTTTTCCAGTTTTTCATGACAAAAACTCCTTTTTTTATTTTTAAACTTATAAACAATGTAATGATCTTATACTCACTGAAATCAAAGAGCAAACTAGGAACCTAGCCGCAGGTTGCTCAAAAACACTGTTTTGAGGTTGTAGATGAAACTGACGAAGTCAGGAACATATATCTACGGCAAGGCGACGTTGACGCGGTTTGAAGAGATTTTCGAAGAGTATTAACTTCACACAAGGGAAGTTGGGAACTGAGAAATGTTTTTTCTCAACAAGCACTATTCTTTCACACCGCCGATAGTCAAACCTTTTACAAAGTAGCGTTGGAAGAATGGATACAAGATTGCGATTGGAAGGGTTGCAACTACAACCATGGCCATACGACCTGTTTCTTTTGGAAGAGCAACTCCCAGTTGACCAGATAGGCCGACTGCTTTGGCGATGTAGTCCATATTTTGTTGAATTTGCATTAGCAAATATTGTAATGGATACAAGTTGTCACTCTTGATATAAAGAAGGGCGTTGAACCAGTCATTCCAGAAACCAAGAGCTGTTAAGAGCGTGATGGTTGCGATACCTGGTAGTGACAATGGCAAACAGATTTGGAAGAAAATCCGGGCCTCACTAGCACCATCGATACGAGCGGATTCAAGAATGGCTTCTGGGATGGTCTTCTTAAAGAAGGAACGCATCAAGATGATATTAAATGGTGAGAGAAGCATTGGAACAATCAAGGCCCAAACGGTATCACCGAGTTGAAGCAAACGAGTGACCACGATATAGCCTGGTACCAAACCAGCGTTGAACAACATACTAAGAAGGGCAAATATTGTAAAGAATCTGCGGTACTTAAAGGTTGTCCGTGAGATGGCGTAGGCATAGGTTGTTGTGATAAAAACGTTTGTGATAGTCCCCACCACTGTTACAAAGACTGAGATGAAGAGGGCTTGGAGAATTTTATCCTTAAATTGTGCCAAGAACTCAAAACCGTCTAAGCCAAATTGGGATGGGAAGAAGCTATAGCCATTTTGGAGGATACTCTTTTCATCTGTCACCGAAATCACGATAACGAATACGAAGGGTAGAATACAAGATAGGGCAATCAAACCTGAAATGATACTGAAGAAGATATCCGCTTTCTTACTGAAGGAGTGAATGCCGACATTATCAATCTTTTCTTTTTTAATTTTCTTTTCTGCCATATTCTCCTCCTTTCTAGAACAAGGCTGAGTTTGGATCAACTCGTCTTGCAAGTAAGTTTGATAAGATAACCAGAATCAAGCCGACAACTGATTGGTAGAGACCTGCCGCTGAAGCCATCCCGATATCCGCTGTCTGAGTCAAGCCGTTATAGACATAAACATCCAAGACGTTGGTTACGTTGTAAAGCTGACCAGCATTGTGGGGGATTTGGTAGAAGAGACCGAAGTCTGCACGGAAGATATTTCCGACTGCAAGGATGGTCAATACGGTTACCAATGGTGTCAACTGCGGAATGGTTACATTGCGAATTCGTTGCCATTTGCTGGCCCCATCCACTGTCGCTGCTTCGTAGTAGGTTGGATCAATTCCCATGATTGTCGCATAGTACATGACACTGCTATATCCAAAACCTTTCCAAATACCTAGGAAAAGTAGAAGATATGGCCAGATACCCAAGTCAGCGTAGAAATTGATTTCCTTCATTCCGATAGACTCTAGGAAATGGTTGAACACACCTTTATCAATGTTTAGGAAGGCATCTGTAAAGAAACTGATGATAACCCAAGACAAGAAGTAAGGGAACAACATGGAAGTTTGGAAGATCTTAACCATTCTCTTAGAACGGAGTTCACTTAAGATGATAGCAATCCCTACTGATACAATCAAACCGATAAAGATAAAGCCTAGATTGTAGAGGACAGTATTTCGTGTGATAATAAAGGCGTCTTTTGAACTAAACAAGAATCTGAAATTATCGAGTCCGACCCATTTACTATTCACGATACTATCTATAAAACCATTACTGGTCATGTGGTAGTCTTTAAAGGCAACCACGTTCCCAAATACTGGAATGTAGAAGAATAGAATCAACCAGAGTGCCCCTGGTAAAACCATCAAGAGAAAGATCCAGTTGTCTCTCAAGGTTTTTGAAAACTTATTCATAATTTCCTCCCTTTTTTATTTTGATATCCATCTAAAAATTCCTTTTTAGATTTTTGATAACGATTACATTATTAGTATACTCCTATTTGAAGGTTAGGTTAAACTACTAATTATAGAAAAAACTCCACAAATTATTTTATGTGGAGTACTTTTTTAAGAAAGGAATGTTTCACGAGAAACACTCTGCCCAAGGCACGGTGTTCTTGTTTCTTATGTCGTGTAGATGGTTGAAGCTGTCGCAATGGTATGCCACTGGTTGGCTGTTGTGGCTGCGAAGTCCTTGTCTGCGTAAAAGTCAGTAAATGGCAGAATTTCCACTTCTAACTCGTCGATACTGTCCAGCTGACCTGCCAGATAAGCCTCGATGCGGCTTTCTGCTCGTTTAATGCGTTGCAAGAGTCCTCCCATACGGATGTCAACTGTATCCAAGCCAAAGACCTTGTTTTCCTTCAACCATTGATGGCTAAAGAGGGCATGGAAGTCTTCAATTCGGCTTCTGAGTTCTGGTAATTCTTGTCTGGCAATTTCTTGCAGACTTTCCTTATCATCCGCTTGATAGGCTTGACGAATGCGTCGTCCCACATCCACTTTGCTACTTAAAATCTGGTTCAACTGGGCCTGAGTTTCAAAGAGGTAGGCATAGTTGCCAGCTTTTTCTTTAATGTTAGCAAGCGTCTCAGCTGCCTGAGCGAAGTGGGGCTTGTCTTGTTCAGGTGTCATGTGTCGGTCAAGAATCGGACAGAGAATATCCTGATAAAAGACATAGCGGTTAGGGTTGATGCCACTGAGATTGTCCGGCAAATCTGGCAAGAGGTTGGCTAGGTCAATCTGCATAAAATCTTCAACCGAAAGACCTGTATTGGTCTTGAAGTGAGCAGACAAACGGTCTAGGTCATTGCGGTAGCTGAGTTCTGCCCAGATTTGCAAGCTTGGGAGAATAGAAAACTGGGCAGTTTCACCACCATTATCCCCCCAACCAGTTACGATGACTTCTTTGATATCATTAGCACGACAGGCTTTATTGGCTTCAAGAGCGATGAGACGGCTGAAATGGTTATTGGGTGTGAAACCAATCCACTTCCAAGCTCCCCCTGCAAAGGCGATATCTTGGCTAATCTTGTGGTGATTACGGAAGTTGCGATTGTATTTTTCCTCACTATCCTGATAATAGTCCCAGTAAACCAAGGTCACACGATCTTTGAGACGGTCTAGGTAGACACGCGTTTCCTCTGGAATTTCCACATCACGGTCGTACTGGCCATCTGTTGACATAAGTTTAAAGAACATATCGCTCCACATCTGGCAGTGGAAACCATATTTGTCAGCAATATCCAGCACGCGCTCCAAGTGTTGGCACATGAGGAGACTACGGTCCACAACACCGTTTAAGATGAGATAGCGTCCCAAACCAACCAAGTGGGCTTCGTCCATGCCGATATTGACCTTGCGAGTCTTCAGTTTAGATAGAGTAGCAAACATGCCATCAATCAGGTTATAAACCTTTTCTTCGCCAATGAGGAGAATGTCCTCTACATCACGGAGCTCCTGCACTTCCTTGACACCCCATTTAACGAAGGCAGACAAGTGGGCCAAGGTCTGGATACATGGCACAAAGGTCATATCAAACTGCTGGGCATAGGATTCGATTTCCTGCAATTCCTCAGCTGAGTAGGCTCCACGGAAATAGCCAAAGTAAGGCTGCCCCTCAATCTGGTAGGTATCTTCCATGTAGAGCTCAAAGGTTGAATAACCCATGAGAGCCAAGACCTCAATCATCTGCTTGGCAGAAGTCACATTCAGCACCGCATTTCGTGAGCAGTCTGCCATGTAGGCTAAATCTTCATATGCTGCCTGTTCTTCAATCTCGACCTTGTCAGATTCTGCTAGAGCCGTTGCCAACAAGGACAAGGCGCGATAGAGTTGGTGGGGTTTGCGGTAGGTCAATTGATAATGACCACCCTCACCCTTGATAGAGATAGAGGCTTGGTCAGACTGAGCGACTGCTACCTCTACATCTGGAAGAGAAATGTGATTTTTTAATACTTCAATAGCTTGCGCTTGTTTGTCACTAATTCCTGTAAATCTTACCATTGATTTTCCTCCTGTAACCAGTTGACAAGGGCACCGTAGAGATTGGCATCTGCATGATAGGTGCAAGCTTGAATCACTGGAGCAATTGTATATTCTTCATATCTTTCCACAAAGGAGGCAACTGCTTTTTGCACCCCTTTGATAAAATCTGGATTTTGACTGATAGAGCCTCCCAGGCTAATGACATCTGGATCAATCAGATACTGAATATTGAGCAGTCCTTGCGCCAGATTACGGTTCATGCGCTCAATGGCTTCTTGACAAAGGGCATTTCCTGCTGCAGCCTCTTGGTAAATCTTGCGACCGTCCCAATCAGTCTGACCAGATTTTTCAATCACGTAGCGCACCATATTTCCAGTTGACGCTAGTTGCGACCAGTTGTTGAGCTTTTCAGCAGGGGCAAGAGTTGTCATGTAGCCAAATTCCCCACCCAGACCGTGGCGACCTCGATGAAGTCTACCATTGATAATCATAGCTCCGCCAATCCCTGTCCCAATCACGACACAAGCTGCATTTTCAAGTTCTGGATGAGCTAGTAATTCACTGAGTCCAACGCAGTTAGCATCATTTTCCAGATGGATAGGAATCTGATAAGAGCTAAGCGCCTCATACCAAGAAAATCCGTGAATGTAGGGTACTGCACTGAAGCCATCAATCACACCTGTCTCTTGATTGACCGCGCCTGGAACGCTCATAGCAATCCCGCTATAATCCTGCTCTGACAAACGTTGATCTAGCCAAGCTAGTAAGTCCTCCAAACTTTCTGGCGTTGGAATGCTTGTCTTATCTAGTATTTTCCCATCAGGAGTCAGACTGGCAAACTTAATCCCAGTCCCTCCGATATCAATCGTTGCAATAGTCATTGTTTTTACCATAAAAAGGGGCGAATCAGCAGTTAGTTCTTACCTTTTCGCCCCTCCTTTCTCTTTATGTTTACTTGTTGAAATTAAATTTCTTCTTTTTTGATGAATTCTGTACGAATCTCTTGTGGTGAAATGAGTCCTCTATGAACTGGGTATGGTCGTTCAAGTAGGTCAAGGAAGAGATGTTGACTTTCCGGTACACGTACATTTTCACTACACATATTGTAGTAACGAAGGACATAGCCTTCTTCATTTTCAGCTACCTTAAAGGCTGTTGGACAGATTTGCGGTATGCTGAGAACGGAATGGCTCAAGAGACTACCAGTCGCAGCCACGCTTCCTTCTTGTTTAGCAAGCTGAAGGCTGGTAAACGGTGTCTGCAAGGCTTTAGCTCGACGATAAGCTGAGAAGCGTTCTTGGGCTTGGTGGCACTCAAGCGCAAACTCGACTTCAAATTCACGCAAGCATTGTGCTTCTGGTGTTGGGAAGTAGCCCCAGTCACCTAGCTCACCTGATGAACGCAAAATAGTCACTGCAATGGTGTCGTCTCCAAGGATTTCGTATTCATTCAATCCCTTGTTGGATACAGTCACTCCTTTTTCATCGTCATACAGACTGACAAAGGCTTGTTGGTGTTGAGGATTTTCAGGATTTTCCCATGAAGTAGCTGGTTTGTTTGGTCGTGTCACCACCTCATAGATGCTTTCAGAATCATTGCTTGGACGCGTGTTATGAGTCTTGACCAAGAGACGGATACGGTGGTCTTTGGCAGTGTTGGTAAAGCGAGTCTTGCAACGGATTTGTGGATTATCAACGAAGATAGTCATCTCAGTTTCAAGAGGAATGCTTGTCAATTCTTCTGAACGTCCAGCTTCACGCTTCATAAACTCGATGATGCCTTTTTGCTCTTCTTCTAGCTTTTCATCTGCACTGACAGGCACGGTCAATTCATGTTTGAGCAAAATCTTAGCGTAGCGAGCCGTGTTTTCCAAGACCTCATATCCCTTAAGCTCTGCATAGATTGGCTCTGTTCCTTTTGGTTGGAAATAGATATACTCGTTTCCGATGTCACCACGGTCTTCGAAGCGGATAAAATCTTC
This sequence comes from uncultured Streptococcus sp., assembly GCA_927910965.1. GTDB lineage: Bacteria > Bacillota > Bacilli > Lactobacillales > Streptococcaceae > Streptococcus. Next base: position 7,482 of record CAKMOM010000127.1, on the reverse strand, counting down.
ATAGGCTTCGTGAGTTGTCTTGTCATAGACTGTGATATTGTCATCCACACTCACCGTTACAAATGGCGTATCAATCACTCCGTTTTGGTAAATACCGTCGCGGTGTTCTTGTTCTCCTTCCAGCAATTGGAAAGTTGTCCAAGAAAGTGGCGCTAGGTGAACTGGAATGGTCACGCGCACTTGACGAGCAATACGAGCTTGGCGGAACTTATCTTTTGGTAAATCATACTCAAAATTAGCCCCAAGGTCTTCGATTTTAGCCTCTACAGGACGACCATCCAAGTCCTCCACACGATAACTTGGCAAGGTAAGAGCAGCCATCTTCTTGTAACCTTCTGTTGGGTGCAATTCCTTGAAATCACAAGTCGCCACATCAATCACTGTGCTGACAGTATCGACCTTATCATGCAGGCCTGTGTTAATGACAGTAAAGAGATAATCACTTTGAGCCTTAGACGTAGCGATTTTGCCCTTCCATTCGTTAAGAAGATTGCTCTTAACAAAGTTTCCTACTTGGTTGACCTTGGCAAAACGAGTTTCCATCTCTCGGTGAACTTCGTCCACGCTACAGCCACAGATGCTATCATGCGGCGCGTTCTGCAAAAGAGTTTTCCAAGCATAGGTCAACTGGTCCTTGTGGTTATGACCACCAGTGATGATAGTTAGTGGCTCCACTACTTGCTCTAGGAGATTGCTATTTTCTTGGAAGGCTTGTTTGAGATAAATACGAGATGAAGAAGTGTTGGCAAGTGTGTACCAACCATCTGTTTCCTGACTGGTCAACTCACCTGTAACCGTTGATAATTGCTCTGGTAGGGCACTTTCCACGGCTTGGACATATTCATCAAAAGAACTATGAACAAAGGTTACATCTGGGAAGAGTTCATTTGCCACACGAATGGCTTCACTCAGATTTTTCTGGACAGGCTGATGGTCACAGCCGTTCATCATCAACCATTGGTTGGTCGAAGCATAGTCACGCACGTCTGCCAGTTTTTGTTTCCAGAAGATCAAGGCCTCGTCTTTATCAACTGGAATTTCATTCCCATTGCTATACCAGTTAGCAAAGAGGATACCGAGGACACGACTACCATCCGCACCCTGCCAGTACATTTCTGAAAACTGGGATGTAAACTGCTCGTCTTCGAGGACTTGGTTGTCAAATCCAATCGGCTTCACACCACGACCAAAGGCTGCCACGTGAATGCCTGATTTTTGAAGGATTTGAGGAGCTTGCCCCATATTTCCAAAAGTATCTGGGAAGTAACCAATTTGAGTAGATTTGCCCCATTTGGCAGCTTCTTGCTGACCAATAAGAGTATTGCGGACATTGGCTTCACTTGAAATCAAGTAATCATCCTGCAAAATGTAAAAGGGACCAATTTTCAATTTTCCTTCGTCAATGTAACGTTGGACTTTGTCGCGATTTTCAGGGCGAATCTCCAAGTAGTCATCAAGGACAATGGTTTGACCATCCAAGTGGAAGCTCTTGAACTCAGGGTCATTTTCAAAGAGATCAAAGAGATTGTCAAATAATTCCACCAACTGCATACGGTGGCTTTCAAAAGGCAAGTACCACTCACGATCCCAGTGACTATGTGAGATAATATGTACGACAACATTTTCCATGAAGTAAAACCTCATTCTAAATTTAAATTTTTATTGTTAACGTTTTTGGATGTAAATTTGTGATTCTTTCCAAGAATCAGTTGCGCTAAAGCGTGTTCCTTATCGGATATCCAAGTAATCCAAGACCAATTCACAGAACATCATGTTGGCCCAGGAGAACCATTCACGAGAGTAGAGAGTTGGATCATCCACGTGGAAGCTTTCGTGCATGACACCTGTCCCCCCATCACAAGCAACCAGCTGATCCAGCAAGAATTTCTTCTCTGCCTTATCTCTTGTTGTCAAACCTTGGATAGACAGAGCGATTGGCCAGATATAGCGATAGAAGGTATGAGAACTTCCGAGACCGCTAGCGTATTTTCCTTGGTAGAAGTATGGATTTTCAGGGCTCAGAATGGTACGACGAGTTGCTTGATACACTTCATCATCGACCGAACAGTAACCCAGATAAGGTGCAGCCAGCAGACTTGGTACGTTTGGATCATCCATGATGCTAGCATTTCCTAGACCATCCACTTCAAAGGCATAAATCTTTTCGCCCTTGCTGTTGCTTGTGTAGGCGTAGTTTTCAATTCCTTCTTGGATTTCAGCCTGGAGGCGCTTGGCGTCTGTGGTAACACTCTGGCTATCAGCTAGGTCCAGTTCTGCAAAGATTTCTTGAACATACCCCAAAACAACAACTGCAAACATATTTGACGGTATCAAGTAGCTATACTGGCAACAGTCATCACTCGGACGAAAAGCTGACCAGGTCATGCCTGTCACTGCAAAGTCAGGGCCAAATCCATCATTTACCAAGGTGTCTTCCTTGCGGTCCGTATCGCGGACAAAACGATAAGGAGAGTTGTTATGGTCTTGTTCAACCGTCCAAAGATGGAGAATCTCCTTAGTCGCTGCGACAAAAGTCTCATCAAACTGGCTAGTCTCACCAGTCTCTTTCCAGAGGAGATAAGCCAACTGCAACGGATAGCAAAGCGAGTCCACCTCATACTTGCGTTCCCAAATCCAGCCATTAAGGTCGGTATGGTCTGTCTCGTGGTGACCCTTCCAGTTTTCCTCAATGTTGAAGGAATTGGCATAAGGATCCTTGAGTACCAAGGTCATCTGACGCTTGACCAAACCTGCAATGGTCTGACGCAGGAGGGCATCTCTTTTAGCCACATGCAGGTAGGGTCTTAGTTGAGCTGTCGAATCTCGAAGCCACATAGCAGGAATATCCCCAGTCAAGACAAAAGTTGAACCATCTTCTAGGATTTCAACCGTATTGTCCAAGGTATCTGTATAGCAACGCTCGAAAACATCCACCCACTCTGGATGGTCCTTAGCCCGCTCTGCCACTTCATCTAGCCATTCTCTAACAATTTCTTTTGAATAAATCATCGTGCAGTATCCTCTTTCAAACAAGTTTCATTTTCAGTATATAGCTTTTGAGACAGAAAATACATACACAAATGATAGTCATTTTTCTACAAAATAGTTATCTTTGAAGCTCCTTTTCTAAAGGCCCTCTTTTTCTGATATAATGTAGAAAAACAGCTAAAGGAAAGACTATGAAACCACTACTTGAAACCATCGATACCCGCTTTGGAACTGCCAGCAAGCATGCCTTTTCTCGGGGAAATACTCTGCCATACACAGGCGTGCCTTTTGGGATGAATTACTTTGTGCCCCAGACCAGTGACCAGGATGGAGCTTGGTTTTTTGATCCACATCTGCCTATCTTTCAGGGGATTCGTTTAACCCACCAGCCCAGTCCTTGGATTGGAGACTACTCTTGGCTCCTTCTGACACCTGTCACAGGCCAGCTAGGTGGGGACAGCCTCTTCCATCGTCAGTCTTCCTATGATATGGATAAGACCTCTTTCCAACCTCATTATCTGAAAATTTTCTCCCTGCGCTATCAGATTGAAAGCCAGCTCACACCGACTTGCTACGGTGCTTCTATTCGTTTGGAACAAAAGCAAGGTAAAGCCCTCTCCCTCTATCTTCACGCAGCAGATGAACTGACCGTGGAGCAAGTAGATAAGCGAACTCTTGCCCTGCGACAAGAAGGTAAAACTGAAACCAACAAAAATCCACTGATACTGTTCACTACCCTGCAAATGAATACGGATATTCTTGCTATCAGCCAAGAAGCGGGAGACTGGCGAATTGACCTGACAGATAGTCATGCTGAAATCCAGCTAGCAACTTCTTTCATATCGCCTTCTCAAGCTTTGCTTAATCTACCTCACGAAGATTTTGATAGCTGTAAAGCAAATGCACAAACGAACTGGGAAAATCTCCTCCATCGTTTTGACGTTATCGAGACAGGAGAGGCTGACCAAACCTTCTTTGACCACTGCCTCTACAGACTCTTCCTATTCCCTCAGACTTTTTATGAGGTGAACGAGTCAGGGCAAGCCATCCACATGGATCTGGCTACTGGTACTGTCAAGCCCGGTGTCCTCTTTAGCAACAATGGTTTCTGGGATACTTTCCGCACCACCTTCCCCCTCTTTGCCCTTGTCATACCGGAACATTATTGTCTCTTTTTAGAAGGCTTTCTCAATAGCTACCGCGATACTGGATTTCTTCCAAAGTGGTTGGCTCCAGATGAACGTGGCATGATGCCGGGTACTCTTTAGATGGTATTATCGCAGATAGCGCCTGCAAGGACATGGCTCCCGACTTGGAAGAAGAACTCCTTCAAGCCATGCTTAAAACAGCCACCAAGTCCGACCCTCTCGGCATCAATGGTCGCCACGGACTAGCCCAATACCAAGAACTGGGCTACCTCTCTACCGATCACCACGAAAGCGTCAGCCATACCCTAGACTATGCCTATAGCGACTTTTGTATCGCCAGCTTTGCCGAAAAACTAGGGAAAACAGAAATCGCTGATACCTACATGGCTGCTTCACAAAATTACCGCCATCTATTTGACGCTGAGACAGGCTACATGCGAGCGCGAGACAATCAAGGAAACTTCCGTCCTGACTTCTCTCCATACAGTTGGGGGCGAGACTACGCCGAATGTTCAGCCATTCAAGCAACTTTAGGTGTCCTCCACGACATCCCAGGCTTAATCCAGCTTATGGGTGGAAAAGAAGCCTTTAGCCACTACCTTTTGAAAGCCTTTCAGGATGCTCCTCTCTTTGAGACGACAGGCTATGGATACGAGATTCATGAGATGAGCGAGATGGCTACCGCTCCTTTTGGACAAGTCGCCATTTCCAATCAGCCGAGCTTTCATATTCCTTATCTCTTCCGCTACAGCAACTACCCTGACTACACTGCCCTTCTTATCAAAACCTTACGTCAAAAAGCCTTTCGCCCAAGCTGGCAAGCCTATCCTGGCGATGAAGACAATGGTAGTCTCTCTGCTTGGTACATCTGGTCAGCTCTTGGTTTTTATCCGACCTGTCCAGGAAAACCCAGCTACGACCTCGGAATCCCTCTCTTTGACCACCTCCGTATCTATCTGGCTAAGGAAAATAAATGGCTAGATATCTATGCTAAGCAAAACCATAGCCACTTCAATTTTGTAAAAGAATGCCGACTGGACAAGACCCCAGTATCTAGCATCCAACACCAAGACCTCTTGAAAGCTGAACAACTAACCTTCACCCTCAGCTGGTTGCCAAGTCAGCCGTCCACTTCCTGAAATGCAAAAATCTCCTAGCAGACTTTCCTGCTAGGAGATTTTCTTATGAGAGGTATTGGTTTAAGCTCTAAAAATCGGACTTATTATTCGATTTTCATCAAACAATCTACCAATAAGCTTCTTCGTCTTCTTTACGACGACGGCCTGCAAGACCAAGACCAAGTACTGCACTTGCAGCAGCTGCTACCATAGATACTACAGAATCTGCTGTACCTGTATTTGGCAATTCTTTAGCCACTTTACGTGTATTTGCTTGTGCTGATGCTGTTTGACTAGCATTTGCTGCTGCTTGAGCAGTAGCTGGAGCTACAGCTGGTGTTTGAGCAACTTGGTCGTTAGCTGGAGTTGCATGATCAGTTGATGGAGCAACTTTCGCCATGAAGTCTTCGATACGTTTAACCATTGCATCTACTTCTGCTTGACTTGCGTCTGCATTAGCAAATACTTTCTTAGCATCTGCTAATAAGTCATTCGCTTCTTTTGCAGTTTCTGCATCAAGCTTAGCTGATTCTTTGATGATTAATTCATCTAATTGACGAATAGCGCCTTCTAACTTAGCTTTATCCACTTTTGCATCAGTGTTAGTTGTTCCGTTGTTGCCAGAAGTTCCATTTCCACCATTGTTTGGAGCTGAAGGACGTTGTTTAAAGATATCTTCAGCGGCAATTGCTAAAACTTTACCATCTTTAGTTACAACAGTTGCATTTCCTGCTTTGTCGAAGATAACTTCTACCACATCAGCATTTGCTCCTTTAATCTTAGCTTTTGCAGCTTCTTTTTCTGCATCTGTTAAGTTATTGAGGTCTGCTACTGTTTCTTTTTCGAAGTCAAGGTTGATGTTATCTCCGCTATTCTTAGCTGTTACATCACTTGCTGTTTTCACTAATTGGTCTTTTGCAATTGATACTGTATTTCCATCTAATGTGACTGTTGCGTTCCCTTTATCGTCTACTACTACAGTCGCTCCTGGATTGACTGCTTCAATTGCTTTCTTAACTGCTGCTTTTTCAGCATCTGTTAATTTTTCCTTATCAGCTACTAATGTGCGAATAGCAGGAGTTTTAACAGCTGTATTCTTAGCTGCATCTGCCAAATCATCTGCTGGAATAACTAGATCTAAAGCTGGAATATTAAGAACTGTACCATCACCTTTAGCTACTGTTGCATTACCCTTATCGTCCACTACTACAGTTGAACCTGGGTTAACTGCTTTAACCTTATCTTCGATTGCTTTCTTCTCTTCTGAAGTTAGAGCATCTGGATTTGCTACTACAGTTTTAGCTGCTGGTGTATTTACATCATTACCTGCATTTTCTTTAGTAATATCATCTTGTGTTTTCACTAAATCAGTTGCTGGAATCACCGCTGTCTTACCTTCTGGAGTTGTAACTGTTGCATTACCCTTATCATCCACTACTACAGTTGAACCTGGGTTGACTGCTTTAACCTTATCTTCAATCGCTTTCTTCTCAGCATCTGTAAGTTTGTCTGGATTTGCTACTACTGTCTTATCCGCTGGTTTAACGATGTCATTGCCTGCATTTGGTTTAGCTGCATCCGCTTCTGACTTAGTCAAGTCTGACGCTGGAATTACTGCTGTCTTACCTGCTGGAGTTGTAACTGTCGCATTGCCTTTATCATCCACGACTACAGTTGAACCTGGGTTGACTGCTTTAACCTTATCTTCGATCGCTTTCTTCTCAGCGTCTGTAAGTTTGTCTGGGTTAGCAACTACAGTTTTGTCCGCTGGTTTAACGATGTCATCACCTGCGTTTGGTTTAGCTGCGTCTGCTGCTGACTTAGTCAAGTCTGACGCTGGAATTACTGCTGTCTTACCTGCTGGAGTTGTAACTGTTGCATTGCCTTTATCGTCCACTACTACAGTTGAACCTGGGTTGACTGCTTTAACCTTATCTTCAATCGCTGTCTTCTCAGCATCTGTAAGTTTGTCTGGGTTAGCTACTACAGTTTTGTCCGCTGGTTTAACGATATCATTGCCTGCGTTTTGGTTTTAGCTGCATCCGCTTCTGACTTAGTCAAGTCTGACGCTGGAATTACCGCTGTCTTACCTGCTGGAGTTGTAACTGTCGCGTTTTCCTTTATCGTCCACTACTACAGTTGAACCTGGGTTGACTGCTTTAACCTTATCTTCGATCGCTTTCTTCTCAGCGTCTGTAAGTTTGTCTGGGTTAGCAACTACAGTTTTG
>CAKMOM010000126.1:0-4574 GCA_927910965.1 uncultured Streptococcus sp. | reverse complement strand
AATCTAAAACAGGTTCATCCTCTTTTTCAGACTATCTTTAAGACCTTTCTAAAGGACAAAGAGAAAATCGTCAATGCCCTTCAGTTACCCTATTCCAACGCAAAATTGGAAGCGACCAATAATCTCATTAAACTTATCAAAACGAAATGCCTTTGGATTTCGGAACTTTGAAAACTTCAAAAAACGAATTTTATCGCTCTCAATATCAAAAAGAAAGGACAAATTTCGTCCTTTCTAGATCTTAGCTTTTATTCAACCCACTACAGTTGACAAAGAGCCTTTTTAATTCTCTTTCGAAAGTATCTGAAAGGGCATTGAAGCTTAATTTCTCTAATGTAAGCGGATGGGTAAAGGACAGTCGAAAGGCGTGGAGCATAAGCCGACTTGTCTTTGATTTACTATTATAGAGAGGGTCGCCTAAAATAGGGAAATTATGATGCGAAAGGTGCACACGAATCTGATGGGTTCGCCCTGTCTTTAACTTGCAACGAACCAAGGAAGTTTTGTTTGGGAATTGCTTTAATCTGCTTACATGTGTTTCAGCATATTGCCCATTTTTTGTATCAACTATTCGTTTTCTGCGGTCATGGCGATCACGTCCGATTTTGTCCCTGAAAACAAGCTCTTTGCTGCTGATATTTCCATCAACTAGTGCCCAGTACTCTCTAGAAATCTCTTTTTTCTCCAGTAAGCGATTGAGAATAGGCAGGATAAAAGGATTTTTGGCAAAGAGAACCAAACCACTGGTTTCCATGTCCAGACGATGAACGACATAGCAGGTTTGGCCAACATAGGCACTGACATGGTTAAGAAGGGCGATTTCGTTTGGCTGATTACCATGCGTTTTCATCCCCTCGGGTTTGTTTACAATAATCAAGTGTTGATCTTGATAAACCTCTTGAACGAGGTTAGGATTGCCCCAAGGGATTTCTTTTTCGGGATAATCTTCCTTGTCAAAAGTTAACTGGCAAATATCTCCAGGCTTCACCCCCTCGTTCCAGCGAACTTCTCGCTGATTAATCAAAATGTGTTTCTTGATTCTCAAAAAATGCCGGATTTTTCTAGGGATGAGGAGTTGTTCCTCAAGTAATTGCTTTACCGTCATTTGAGGTAGAGAGTCTGGTAATGTAAATGTGAATTGCATACAGATATTGTAACAAAAAAAGCCCTATTTGGATAGGAAATAGCTAAATTCTTGTCTTCCTATGATGAAGATGATAAAATAAACGCATGAAATTAGATAAATTATTCGAGAAATTTCTTTCTCTTTTTAAAAAAAGAAACAAGTGAACTAGAGAACTCTGATTCTACTAGCTTACGTCGCTCTCGTAGTGATCGAAAAAAAATTAGCCCAAGTAGGTCCAATTCGAAAATTCTGGCGTCGCTATCATCTAACAAAGATTGTCCTTATACTAGGTTTGAGTGCAGGCTTGCTAGTTGGAACCTATTTGTTTGCTGTAGCCAAGTCAACCAATGTCAATGATTTGCAAAACGCCTTGAAAACTCGGACTATCATTTTTGACCGTGAAGAAAAAGAGGCCGGTGCCTTGTCTGGTCAAAAGGGAACCTACGTTGAACTGACTGATATCAGTAAAAATTTGCAGAATGCCGTTATTGCGACAGAAGACCGTTCCTTCTATAAAAATGACGGGATTAACTATGGTCGTTTTTTTCTTGGCGATTGTAACTGCTGGTCGTTCAGGTGGTGGTTCTACTATTACCCAACAGCTGGCTAAAAATGCCTATCTATCACAGGATCAAACTGTCGAGAGAAAAGCAAAAGAATTTTTCCTTGCCTTAGAATAACAAAAAAATATAGTAAGGATCAGATCTTAACCATGTACCTTAATAACGCATATTTTGGAAATGGTGTGTGGGGTGTAGAAGATGCGAGTAAGAAATACTTTGGAGTTTCTGCATCAGAAGTGAGTCTGGATCAAGCTGCGACTCTGGCAGGGATGCTCAAGGGGCCGGAACTGTATAATCCCTTGAATTCCGTACAAGATTCTACCAATCGTCGTGATACTGTCTTGCAAAATATGCTGGCAGCGGGTTATATTGATAAAAATCAAGAAACCGAAGCTGCAGAAGTTGATATGACTTCGCAATTGCACGATAAATATGAAGGAAAAATCTCAGATTACCGCTATCCTTCTTACTTTGATGCGGTGGTTAACGAAGCCGTTTCCAAGTATAATCTAACAGAGGAAGAAATTGTCAATAATGGCTACCGTATTTATACAGAGCTGGACCAAAACTATCAAGCAAATATGCAGGTTGTCTATGAAAATACATCGCTATTTCCGAGGGCAGAGGATGGAACATTTGCTCAATCAGGAAGTGTAGCTCTCGAACCGAAAACAGGTGGAGTTCGTGGAGTTGTCGGTCAGGTTGCTGGCAATGATAAAACTGGATTCCGGAATTTCAACTATGCAACTCAATCAAAACGTAGCCCTGGTTCTACAATTAAGCCTTTAGTTGTTTATACGCCTGCAGTTGAAGCTGGCTGGGCTTTGAATAAGCAATTGGATAACCATACCATGCAGTACGACAGCTATAAGGTTGATAACTATGCAGGGATCAAAACGAGTCGAGAAGTTCCTATGTATCAAGCCTTGGCAGAGTCGCTTAATCTACCTGCTGTTGCCACTGTTAATGATTTGGGCGTCGACAAGGCTTTTGAGGCAGGCGAAAAATTCGGACTCAACATGGAAAAGGTCGACCGTGTTCTTGGTGTCGCCTTGGGAAGTGGTGTCGAAACCAATCCTCTGCAAATGGCTCAAGCATATGCTGCCTTTGCAAATGAAGGTTTAATGCCTGAAGCTCATTTTATTAGTAGAATTGAAAATGCTAGTGGACAAGTTATTGCAAGCCATAAAAATTCACAAAAACGGGTGATTGATAAGTCTGTAGCTGATAAGATGACCAGTATGATGTTGGGGACATTCACCAACGGTACCGGTATTAGTTCATCGCCTGCAGATTATGTAATGGCAGGAAAAACTGGTACAACTGAAGCGGTTTTCAATCCAGAATATACAAGTGATCAGTGGGTGATTGGTTATACACCGGATGTAGTGATTAGTCACTGGCTTGGTTTCCCGACGACTGATGAAAATCACTATCTAGCTGGCTCTACTTCAAACGGTGCAGCCCATGTCTTTAGAAACATTGCCAATACCATTTTACCTTATACGCCAGGAAGTACCTTTACGGTTGAAAATGCTTATAAGCAAAATGGAATTGCACCAGCCAATACAAGAAATCAAGTGCAGAGTAATGAAACGAATCAGATGGATGATACCCTTTCTGATATTAGAAGTCGTGCACAAAATCTGGTAGATGAAGCTAGCCGTGCTATCTCGGATGCGAAGATTAAGGAAAAAGCTCAAACGATATGGGATTCGGTAGTCAATCTATTTCGTTAAGATGCTTGTCAAAGCCTAGCTTTCTTGTTATAATAGATAAGATGGAGGCGTTATGGCATTAAAAAAAGCAAGCCTAGCTTGTGCGGTTTGTGGTTCAAGAAACTATTCAATCAAGATCAGCGGAAACCCCAAGCCAACACGACTAGAAGTAAATAAATTTTGTAAACATTGTGGTAAGTACACTACACACAGAGAAACGAGATAGGAGAGAGCGATGCGTTTTATTGGAGATATTTTTAGACTTCTTAAAGACACAACATGGCCAACTCGCAAGGAAAGCTGGAGAGATTTTCGTTCTATCATGGAATACACTGCTTTCTTTGTTGTGATTATTTATATTTTTGACAAGTTGATTGTTTCAGGTTTGATTCGATTTATTAACATTTTTTAGAAGACCTGTGGAGTTATTCACGCTAGAAATCTTCTATTATGAAAGGAAGTATCATGGATAGTTTTGATAAAGGATGGTTTGTCTTACAAACCTATTCTGGTTATGAAAATAAGGTAAAAGAAAATCTATTGCAACGTGCACAAACCTACAATATGTTGGATAATATTTTACGTGTTGAAATTCCAACACAAACAGTGCAAGTTGAAAAAAATGGAAAGAGAAAAGAAGTAGAAGAGAATCGCTTTCCAGGTTATGTTCTTGTAGAAATGGTGATGACAGATGAAGCTTGGTTTGTTGTTCGAAACACACCAAACGTTACAGGATTCGTCGGATCTCACGGAAATAGATCAAAACCAACTCCATTATTGGAACAAGAAATCCGTGATATCTTGGTTTCTATGGGACAAACTGTACAAGAGTTTGATATTGATGTCGAAGTTGGTCAAACTGTACGTATTATTGATGGTGCTTTTGCAGATTATACTGGTAAGATTACAGAGATTGATAACAATAAAGTGAAGATGATTATCTCTATGTTTGGTAATGACACAGTTGCAGAAGTAAACCTAAATCAAATTGCAGAATTATAACCCTGAGAGAGGCATGTCCTCTCTTTTTTGTACAGTTGAGGCGGTAAAGGGTGCAGAATGGATGAAATGTTCCAAAAGTGTTTCTGAATCTGTTAGACTGTACACAGAAAGGGGAAGATTATGCTTAAAGAATTGTATGAAGAAGTCCAGGGAATTGTATACAAG
>CAKMOM010000125.1:0-2789 GCA_927910965.1 uncultured Streptococcus sp. | reverse complement strand
AAGTTGCCACGTGGACATTGACCAAATGTTGTAAACTAGACTCCAGACTAGTCAACTCATGGTAGTGGGTCGCAAAGAGGGTCTTGGCTCCTATGTGCTCATGGATGTATTCGATTATAGACTGAGCAAGAGCCATCCCGTCATAAGTTGCAGTTCCACGACCTAACTCATCAAAAAGAATCAAGGAATTTTTGGTCGCATGCGAAATGGCATTGTTAGCCTCCATCATCTCTACCATGAAGGTTGATTGACCTGAAACCAAGTCATCTGCTGCTCCGATACGGGTAAAAATCGCATCAAAAATCGGTAAATGGGCACTTTCTGCTGGCACATAAGAACCCAGCTGGGCCATAACCGCCGTCATGGCTAACTGACGCATGTAGGTTGACTTTCCGCTCATATTGGGCCCTGTAATCAGTTGAATACTGGTATCTTCTGCCATCTGAATCGTATTGGGAATATAGGTCTGAGCCCCCATAACCTTTTCAACGACAGCATGGCGCCCTTTCTGGATATCAATTCGCGAATCATCTCCGAATTCAGGTCGAATCAAATGCTGGGTTTCAGCCACAACCGCCAGACTCTGTAAGACATCAACTGTCGCAATTCCTTGGGCTAGAGCTTGTATACGTTGGATGTACTTGCTGACCTCTTCACGAATACGCATAAAGATTTCGTATTCGAGGTTAGCTGACTTTTCACGCGCCTCCAGCATATCGCCTTCGATATGAGCTAATTCCTCGGTACCGAAGCGTTCTGAGTTTTTCAGCGTCGCCTTGCGGAAAAAGTGAGCAGGCACATTTCCCAGTTGTGAATTGGTCACATGGAAATAGTAGCCGTCCTTCTTATTGTAGTCAATCTTGAGCGTGCTGATACCAGAATTTTCTCGCTCCTTAGCCTCAATCTCAGCAATCCAGCTAGTCCCTTCTCTGAGAACGCGACGGTACTTGTCTAAAGTCTCATCAAATCCAGTGCGGATAATCCCCCCCATCTGTAATCACATGAGGAGCTTCAGGAGCAATCGCTGCACTAATCAAGCTCTCCAACTCTGGAATGGCATCTAGTTGTGCGATCAGATAGGCTAGAGCAGGGTGCTCCATCCCCTCTAAAATCGCACGAATCCTTGGCACACTAGACAGGGTGGCCGCCAACTGCAAGAGATCCTTGGGATTGGTTTTGCCAAAAGAAACTCGACTAGCCAAGCGCTCGATATCATAAACACCCTTGAGACTGTCTGTCAAATCACTGCGCTCAAAGAAATGGTCGAGAAAGACCTGCACCACTTCTTGGCGTTGGATGATTCGCTCCTTGTCAATCAAGGGACGATGAATCCAAGAACGCAAAAGACGCATACCCATAGCTGTTTTGGTTTCATCCAAAAGCCAGAAAAGACTGCCTTGCTTCTTGCCTGAACGAGCATTCTCAACCAAATCCAGACTAGCCTTGGTCGCATAATCCATCTGCAAGAAATCCTTGATTTCATATCGGATAACAGGTTTGAGGTGGTTCAATTCCCTCATCTGGGTCCGATGAACATACTGGAGCAGCTTACTAGATGCCGCTTGCTCCACTGTTGCTAATCGTGAATCCAATAAATGAAGATCCTCAAATCCTTCTTTCTCATAGGAAAGCACCAGATTCATCTGGCGACTAAGGATTTGTTCTTCTTCCTCAGACAAGTCATAACCCAGCACCACTTCTCGCGCCTTGAGATTGCGGATTTCCCCACAAACCAACGTGAAATCAAAAAGACCTGTCACATAAAAGTCACCCGTCACCAGGTCCATATAAGCTAGACCAAACTGATTGCCTTCACGGTCTATGGCAACCAAGAAGTTATTCTGACTGTCCGGCTTACTGCTATCGACCACTGTCCCTGGCGTAATGACCTGAACAACCTCTCGTTTCACAACCCCAACTGCTTGTTTAGGATCTTCCATTTGTTCTGCTATGGCTACCTTGTAACCCTGCTCAATCAAGACATCGATATACTGTTGAGCAGAATGATAGGGGACACCCGCCATAGGAATCGGATTGTCCGCATTCTTATTGCGACTCGTTAAGGAAATTTCCAGAATCTGCGCAGCATTGACCGCATCCTCATAAAATAATTCATAAAAATCACCCATCCGAAAGAGCAAAAACGCATCTGGATATTGCTTTTTAATATCCACATACTGTTGCATGCCGGGTGATAGCTTTTCTGTCGCCATTATCCGTCTCTCCTTGTCAAAAATAAGTCTTGAGAGCAACTCTCAAGACCTTACTTATCTTTCATCAAATCTAGCAAACGATCTTCCATGAGTTTGGCAACGTGCTGGTCTCGACAAATGACCAATAAGGTATTGGCACCAGCAACTGTTCCTAAAATCCATTCATCCTTGTTTGCATCTACAATATTTGCCAAAACAGAGGCTTCTCCTAATTTGGTATGAAGCACCAAGGTAAACTCTGCTCTTGCAACACCTTCTAAATGATGAGACAAAAATTCAACCAAATCAATCTTTTCTGTCTCATTTGCTAGTACATAATACACCATATCATTTTTCTTGACCTTGGTCAAGCCGATTTCTCGCAAATCACGAGACAAGGTTGTCTGCGTCACAAAAACATTGTGCACCTCCAACCGATCTTGAATTTCTTTTTGTGTACTTAATTTCTCCTCAGTAATCATTTTTTTTATTAACTGATGACGATCTCTTTTTCTCATAAAATCCTCTTATGTGAATATTTATAACTAATTTTATAACTATATTATACCAAAAAATAGGAGATTTCAAAAATTTTTT
>CAKMOM010000124.1:0-5119 GCA_927910965.1 uncultured Streptococcus sp. | reverse complement strand
ACTTATGACGGGATGGCTCTTGCTCAGTCTATAATCGAATACATCCATGAGCACATAGGAGCCAAAGACCCTCTTTGCGACCCACTACCATGAGTTGACTAGTCTGGAGTCTAGTTTACAACATTTGGTCAATGTCCACGTGGCAACTTTGGAGCAGGATGGGCAGGTTACCTTCCTTCACAAGATTGAACCAGGTCCAGCTGATAAATCCTACGGTATCCATGTTGCCAAGATTGCTGGCTTACCAGCAGACCTTTTAGCAAGGGCGGATAAGATTTTGACTCAGTTAGAGAATCAAGGGACAGAAAGTCCAGTTCCTATGAGACAAACAAGTGCTGCCACTGAACAGATTTCACTCTTTGACGAGCCTGAAGAGCATCCTATCCTAGCAGAATTGTCTAAACTGGATGTTTACAATATGACACCTATGCAGGCTATGAATGTCTTGGTCGAGTTAAAACAAAAATTATAAAGAATGAATTACTTGTCATTCTAGCTATATCAAGGAGACTTCTTTGACAAGTTCCCACTTTTTTGCTAGAATAACATCACACGAACAGAATGAAAAGGAGCTGACGCATTGTCGCTCCCTTTTGTCTATTTTTTAAGGAGAAAGTATGCTGATTCAGAAAATAAAAACCTACAAGTGGCAGGCCTTGACTTCGCTCCTGATGACGGGCTTGATGGTTGCTAGTTCACTTTTGCAACCGCGTTATCTGCAGGAAGTGTTAGACGCCCTCCTTGCTGGAAAATATGAAGCTATTTATAGTATCGGGGCTTGGTTGATTGGTGTGGCCGTGGTCGGTCTTGTTGCTGGTGGGCTCAATGTTGTCCTTGCAGCCTATATTGCTCAAGGAGTTTCATCCGACCTTCGAGAGGATGCCTTCCGTAAAATCCAAACCTTTTCTTATGCCAATATTGAACAATTTAATGCGGGAAATCTAGTCGTTCGAATGACAAATGATATCAACCAGATTCAGAACGTCGTCATGATGACCTTCCAAATTCTTTTCAGGCTCCCCCTCTTGTTCATCGGTTCGTTTATCTTGGCGGTTCAAACCTTACCTTCTCTGTGGTGGGTGATTGTTCTCATGGTAGTCTTGATTTTTGGTTTGACTGCTGTCATGATGGGTATGATGGGGCCTCGTTTTGCCAAGTTTCAAACCCTTCTTGAACGCATCAATGCCATTGCAAAGGAAAATTTGCGTGGCGTTCGTGTGGTCAAGTCCTTTGTCCAAGAAAAAGAGCAGTTTGCTAAGTTTACGGAGGTTTCAGACGAGCTACTCGGTCAAAATCTTTACATCGGTTATGCCTTTTCAGTAGTGGAACCTTTCATGATGTTGGTCGGTTATGGGGCGGTATTTTTCTCTATTTGGCTAGTTGCGGGGATGGTTCAGTCGGATCCGTCAGTTGTTGGCTCCATTGCTTCCTTTGTCAATTACCTGAGCCAGATTATCTTTACCATTGTCATGGTTGGATTTTTGGGAAATTCTGTCAGTCGTGCTATGATTTCTATGCGTCGTATTCGAGAAATTCTTGACGCAGAGCCAGCCATGACCTTCAAGGATGTGCCAGATGAAGACTTGGTAGGAAGTCTTAGCTTTGAAAATGTAACCTTTACCTATCCAATGGACAAGGAACCGATGCTGAAAGATGTGAGCTTTACTATCGAACCTGGTCAAATGGTTGGTGTAGTTGGAGCGACTGGCGCAGGAAAGTCAACCTTAGCTCAATTGATTCCACGTCTCTTTGACCCACAGGCAGGGGCTATCAAAATCGGAGGTAAGGATATTCGAGAAGTGAGTGAAGGAACCCTGCGTAAAACAGTTTCTATCGTTCTCCAACGTGCCATTCTCTTTAGTGGAACGATTGCAGATAACTTGAGACAGGGTAAGGGAGATGCTACTTTATTTGAAATGGAGCGCGCAGCCAATATTGCTCAAGCCAGTGAATTCATTCATCGTATGGAGAAAACCTTTGAAAGTCCAGTTGAAGAAAGGGGAACCAACTTTTCAGGTGGGCAAAAACAAAGGATGTCGATTGCGCGAGGGATTGTCAGCAATCCACGTATTCTGATTTTTGACGATTCGACCTCAGCCTTGGATGCCAAGTCAGAGCGCCTGGTTCAAGAAGCCTTGAATAAGGACTTGAAAGGAACGACAACCATTATCATCGCTCAAAAGATTAGCTCGGTTGTTCATGCAGATAAAATCTTGGTTCTGGATCAAGGACGATTGATTGGTCAAGGTACGCATGCAGACTTGGTTGCCAACAATTCCGTTTACCGTGAAATCTACGAAACACAGAAAGGAAAGGAGGAGTAAAATGAAGACAGTTCAATTTTTTTGGAATTATTTTAAAATCTATAAGCTATCATTTGTAGTTGTTATCCTGATGATTGTTCTGGCGACTCTTGCCCAAGCTCTCTTTCCGGTATTTTCTGGACAAGCAGTAACGCAGCTAGCTAATTTAGTTCAAGCTTATCAAGATGGCAATCCAGAACTTGTTTGGCAAAGTCTATCAGGAATCATGGTCAATCTTGGCCTGCTGGTTTTGGTTCTATTTATCTCTAGTATGATATACATGTGCCTCATGACGCGCGTGATTGCAGAGTCGACCAACGAGATGCGCAAAGGCCTCTTCGGTAAGCTTGCTCGCTTGACGGTTTCTTTCTTTGACCGCCGACAAGATGGCGATATCCTGTCTCGTTTTACCAGTGATTTGGATAATATTCTCCAAGCTTTTAACGAAAGCTTGATTCAGGTCATGAGCAATATTGTTTTATACATTGGCCTGATTCTTGTCATGTTTTCGAGAAATGTGACGCTGGGGCTCATCACTATCGCTAGCACACCAGTGGCCTTCCTTATGCTGATTTTTATTGTAAAAATGGCACGCAAATACACCAACCTCCAGCAGAAAGAGGTAGGGAAGCTCAACGCCTATATGGATGAGAGTATCTCAGGTCAAAAAGCTGTGATTGTGCAAGGGATTCAAGAGGATATGATGGCAGGATTTCTTGAACAAAATGAGCGCGTGCGCAAGGCAACCTTTAAAGGAAGAATGTTCTCAGGAATTTTGTTCCCTGTCATGAATGGGATGAGTCTGGTTAATACAGCCATCGTCATCTTTGCGGGTTCAGCTGTTTTATTAAATGACAAGACTATTGAAACAAGTACAGCCCTAGGTTTGATTGTTATGTTTGCCCAATTTTCACAGCAATACTACCAGCCTATTATCCAAGTTGCAGCTAGTTGGGGAAGTCTTCAGTTAGCCTTTACAGGTGCTGAACGGATTCAGGAAATGTTTGATGCAGAGGAAGAAATTCGACCTGAAAAGGCTCCAATCTTCACTAAGTTACAAGAAGGTGTTGAAATTAGTCATATTGATTTTTCATACTTGCCTGATAAACCTATTTTGAAAGATGTCAGCATTTCCGCTCCGAAAGGCCAGATGACAGCGGTTGTTGGGCCGACAGGGTCAGGGAAAACGACTATTATGAACCTCATCAATCGCTTTTATGATGTTGATGCTGGTGGTATTTATTTTGATGGCAAAGACATTCGTGACTATGATTTGGATAGTCTCAGAAGCAAGGTGGGAATTGTCTTGCAGGATTCGGTCTTGTTTAGCGGAACGATTCGAGACAATATCCGTTTTGGTGTGCCAGATGCTAGTCAAGAAATGGTTGAGGCAGCAGCCAAGGCAACCCACATTCACGACTACATCGAAAGCTTACCTGACAAATACGATACCCTTATAGATGATGACCAGAGCATCTTCTCAACAGGACAGAAACAATTGATTTCTATCGCTCGAACCCTGATGACAGATCCAGAAGTTCTCATTCTCGATGAAGCCACTTCAAACGTAGATACGGTGACAGAAAGCAAGATTCAGCATGCCATGGAGGCGGTTGTAGCAGGCAGAACCAGTTTCGTCATTGCCCACCGTTTGAAGACTATCCTCAATGCAGATCAGATTATTGTCCTTAAAGATGGAGAAGTCATTGAACGCGGTAATCACCATGAACTTTTGAAACTAGGTGGCTTCTATTCAGAACTCTATCACAATCAATTTGTTTTTGAATAAGAAAGAAGTTGTCCTATGTGGGCAGCTTTTTCTTGTCCATAAAAAATATTTATCACGGCCTTTAAAAAAACATATTAGACGAAAGTCATTTTGAGTGATATGATAGGACTATCGTTAATATTCGAAAGGAGAGACATCATGCCTAGAACGGTTGTAGGAGTTGCTGCAAATCTATGTCCCGTAGACGCGGAAGGAAAAAACATTCATTCATCTGTATCTTGTAGATTCGCAGAGAGCATTCGTCAAGTCGGCGGTCTCCCTTTAGTCATTCCTGTTGGTGACGAGTCAGTCGTGCGCGATTATGTAGAAATGATTGACAAGCTCATCTTGACAGGTGGGCAAAATGTCCATCCTCAATTTTACGGAGAGAAAAAGACCATCGAGAGCGACGATTACAATCTAGTGCGTGATGAATTTGAATTGGCGCTTTTGAAAGAAGCGCTCCGTCAGAATAAACCAATTATGGCAATCTGCCGTGGTGTTCAACTTGTCAATGTTGCCTTTGGCGGAACCCTCAATCAAGAAATCGAAGGTCACTGGCAAGGACTGCCTTTCGGAACATCTCACTCTATTGAGACAGTAGAAGGAAGCGTGGTGGCTAAGCTATTTGGAAAAGAAAGTCAGGTCAACTCCGTCCATCGTCAAAGTATTAAAGATTTGGCACCCAACTTCCGTGTAACTGCTATTGATCCAAGAGACCAGACCATCGAAGCGATTGAGTCTATCGATGAGCACCGCATTATCGGTTTGCAGTGGCATCCAGAGTTTCTGGTTAATGAAGAAGATGGCAATTTAGAACTATTTGAGTATTTATTGAATGAACTGTAACGACTGGGGCATCTGGTCGTTCTTTCTTTTATTTTTTTCAAAATTTTTGGAATGCGGCATTTTTTACGCAAACGTTTGAATTCTGATAAAAATTGGAGAAATTCGACAAAAAAACTTGAAAAAAACTGAAGGTAAGCGTTATGATAGAAAAGAAGAAATATTGGAGGAATAACATGTCACATATTAAAATTTGATTATT
>CAKMOM010000123.1:0-23200 GCA_927910965.1 uncultured Streptococcus sp. | reverse complement strand
AGTTCTATCCACAACCTCAAAACAGTGTTTTGAGCTGACTTCGTCAGTTCTATCCACAACCTCAAAACAGTGTTTTGAGCTGACTTCGTCAGTCTTATCTACAACCTCAAAGCAGTGCTTTGAGCAGCCTACGGCTAGCTTCCTAGTTTGCTCTTTGATTTTCATTGAATATTATCTCAATCCATCCTCTAAAAAAGAGAGATGAATTGATTATAAAAGCGAGTTAGTCCCCCAACTCGCCTTCACCTTAATTTCTATCAATTAGTTATAGATTTTGAATGCATCATCGTCGTTTTTACCAACGAATGGCATTGCTTTACGCAATTCTGCACCAACTTTTTCAATTTCAAGGTTAGCTGCTTGTTCACGGTAAGCAGTCAATTTTGGACGTCCAGCTTTATAGTCATTTACAAAGTCATTTGCAAATTTACCATTTTGGATGTCTGCCAAGACAGCTTTCATGTTTTCTTTAACTTGCTCAGTAATTACACGTGGACCTGATACATAGTCACCGTACTCAGCAGTGTTTGAAATAGATTGACGCATTTTCTTGAATCCACCTTCATAGATCAAGTCAACAATCAATTTCATTTCGTGAAGAACTTCAAAGTAAGCCAATTCTGGAGCGTATCCTGCTTCTGTCAAGACTTCGAAACCTGCTTCGATAAGTGCAGTCAAACCACCACAAAGTACAGCTTGTTCACCAAACAAATCTTCTTCAGTTTCTTCTTTGTATGTTGTTTCAAGAAGACCTACACGTGCAGCTCCAACACCTTTACACCAGTCCATAGCAATGTTTTTCGCATTTCCTGTTGCATCTTGGTATACTGCATAAAGAGCTGGTACACCAAATCCTTCTTCGTAAGTACGGCGTACCAAATGTCCTGGTCCTTTAGGAGCACACATGAAGACATCTACATCTGCAGGAACTTTGATAAATTCAAAGTGGATGTTGAAACCGTGAGCAAATCCAACTGCGTTTCCAGCTTCCAAGTTTGGAGCGATTTCTGCTTCGTACAATTCTTGTTGGATTTCATCTGGTGCCAAAATCATGATAACGTCAGCCAATTTAGTTGCTTCTGCTACTGTGTAAGTGTCAAATCCATCTTCTTTTGCTTTGTCAAAAGATTTACCTGGACGTACACCGATAATGACATCGCGACCTGAGTCACGCAAGTTTTGAGCATGCGCATGTCCTTGTGAACCATAACCGATAACGGCGATTTTTTTACCGTCAAGTGCTGCTACTTTAACATCTTTTTCGTATTCCATTTGAACTGCCATCGTTTTTCTCTCTTTTCTATTATTTATTGCCTTTTAGGCTGGTTTAACAAATTTAAAATATTTTTATACTCAATGAAAATCAAAGAGCAAATTAGGAAGCTAGCCACAGACTGCTCAGAGCACTGCTTTGAGGTTGTAAATAAGACTGACGGAGTCAGTAACATATACCTACGGCAAGGCAAAGCTGACGTGATTTGAATTTGATTTTCGAAGAGTATTAATCACGGGTAAATCCAGTTGCACCAGTTCGAGCAATATTGCGGATACCGTATGGTCGAATAACTCGCAATAGGGCTTCGCTCTTTTCAGCATTTCCTGTCATCTGAATGGTAATCGAGCTTGGTGCTACGTCTACCACCGTTGCGCGGAAAGGTTGAATAATCGCTAGAATCTCAGCGCGCTTCTCGGCTGGCGCTGACATCTTAACCAAAATTACCTCGCGCTCCAAATGAGGCTTGTCTGTAATATCACGAATGCGAATCACATCAATCTGACGATTGAGCTGTTTGATAATTTGCTCCACCTCATCATGTGAAGCAACATCAATAATAATGGTGATACGCGATACATTCGGATCTTCTGTTGCTCCAACAGAGATACTTTCGATATTAACCTGACGACGAGACAGGACACCAGTAAAGCGATTGAGGACTCCTGATCGATTCTGTAGTTTTGCTGTTAACATTCTACGCATGGAACTTCACCCCCAACATCTCATGATTACTCTTACCAGCTGGTACCATTGGTAACACCTGTTCCTTGCGAGAAATATCTACCTCGATTAGCATAGGAACATCCTCAGTGATGACTTCAAGGTCTTGAGCCAAAGTCTCAGGATTGTCAAACTTATAGTTTTTAATTCCATAAGCTTGTGCCATCAATTGGAAATCAGGAAGGGTATCAAAGACCGACTCAGATGTTCTACCTTCATAGAAGGATTCTTGCCACTGGCGGACCATTCCAAGTGAGTGGTTGTTCAGCATAACCACCTTGATTGGCACCTTGTAAATGTTCAAAATAGCCAATTCCTGGTTAGTCATTTGGAAACCACCATCCCCAACAAACAAGACCACTTCCTTATCTGGGTTAGCAATTTTAGCACCGATTGCTGCTGGAATTCCGAATCCCATGGTTCCCAAACCACCTGAAGTCACTAACTGACGTTCATTTTGGTAGGGATAATACTGAGCTGTCCACATTTGATGTTGACCAACGTCTGTTACCACAATGGCATCTCCATTCGTCAATTCACCAATTCGTTCAATAACAGCTTGCGGCTGAACCACACGCTCTTTCTTATCATAAGAACGAACGCGGTTCTTGTCTTTAGTAACTTTTTCAATCCATTTTTCAGTATTGTTATGAACTGTCGGTTCGGCCAACAACATTTGCAAAGCTTTCTTAGCATCTCCAACCACTGGAATATCTGCACTGATAATCTTGCCAATCTCAGCTGGGTCAATATCAATGTGGGCAACCTTAGCATTCTTAGCGAAAGTCTTAGGATTTCCCGTCAAGCGGTCATCAAAACGGCAACCAATACTAATCATAAAATCAGCTTCTGTCATAGCAATATTTGCTGCGAATGATCCGTGCATTCCTCCCATTCCAAGGAAGAGTGGATGACTCGTTGCAATCGTTCCTTGACCCAAAAGGCTGGTTACCACTGGAATTTGATAGCGTTCTGCAAATTCATTTAATTCTGCAGCTGCTTCAGCATAACTAATTCCACCACCAGCCAGTAAGACTGGCTTTTTAGCCCTGGATAATTGCTTCAAGATTTTCTTGATTTGCATATCATTTGGCTCAAGAGTAGGCTGATAGCTTGGTAGATTCACTTCTGGTGAATAGATGAAGTCCGTTTCTAAAGCAGATACGTCTTTAGGTAGGTCAATGACGACTGGCCCTGGTCGACCTGTAGTTGCGATATGGACAGCTTCCGTAATGATTCGAGGGATATCAGCTGTCTCACGAACTTGGTAATTGTACTTAGTGATTGGCATGGTAATTCCCACAATGTCTGCCTCCTGAAAGGCATCTTTCCCAATCCCTGCTCGCGCCACCTGACCTGTAAAGACCAAAAGGGGAACGCTATCGCTCATAGCATCTGCAATCCCTGTAATGGCATTTGTTGCTCCTGGTCCGCTAGTGACGACAGCAACACCCAACTTTCCAGTTGATTTGGCATAACCTTCAGCTTCATGCAAACAACCTTGCTCATGGCGTCCTAGAATGTGGCGAATGCCTTTAAAATTATATATCGCATCATACAAAGGCAAGACCGCACCACCAGGATAACCAAAGACGGTATCAATTCCTAAATCACGAAGTGTTTCCAAAACTAGGTCCGACCCCGTCTTAGGAGATTCTAAACTGATTTTCTCCATTGTTCCCCTTTCTCTTCTCTTAAAAATAACTTGTTACTATCATACCATTTTTTCAAAATTTTTCAAGAGAAAAGAAGAAATTTTTCTGAATTTTCTATTTTAACGTTTTATTTATGAATGTTATTTTTGTTTTTATTAAAAAGATACCGATTTCATTTACTAAAAAAGAAAAAAGAACTGATTTCTCAGTTCTTCATCAATCTTATTCCACACTAAATAGGTATGGGTAAACAGGTTGTTGACCTTGATGAATCTCGACTTCAACATCTTCGAATTCTTCTGTGATTTCTTGGGCAATTTCATTGGCAAGTTCTTCACTTCCATCTTCACCAACATAGAAGGTTACGATTTCACTGTCTTCATCCAACATATGTTTCAATGTTTCTGTCAAGGTTTGGTGCATGTCAGGGTTTGACACGAGAATTTTCCCATCCACCATACCAAGATTATCGTTTTCATGGATTTCTAAGCCATCAATCGTTGTATCACGAACGGCTGTTGTGACACTTCCACTAACGACATCGCTAAGGGCTGCAGTCATACGTTCTTGGTTTTCTTCGATTGACTTACTTGGATCAAAGGCAAGAAGACTTGTCAAACCTTGAGGAAGAGTACGAGCCTCTACCACTACTGCTGGTTGCTCCAAAACTTCTGCTGCAGATTGAGCTGCCATGAAGATGTTCTTGTTGTTTGGCAGGAAGATAATGTTACGAGCGTTGACCTGTTCAACAGCCTTGATAAAGTCTTCTGTTGAAGGGTTCATAGTTTGACCGCCTTCGATAACATAATCCACACCTTGAGAACGGAAGATATCTGCTAGACCTTTACCAGCAACGACAGCAATCAAAGCATACTCTTTTTCTTCAGCTGGTTTGCTAACTTGAGCAGCTTCTTTCTCAACCTGTGCTTCGTGTTGGTTACGCATATTGTCAACTTTTACCTTGACCAAGCTACCATATTTAAGACCTTCTTGCATAACAAGACCTGGATCTTCTGTATGGACATGGACTTTGACGATTTCATCATCATTAACAACGAGGAGAGAATCCCCAAGTTCATTCAAGTAGTTACGGAACTCTTCATAGTCAAAATCTTTAGCATAGGTTGGACCTTGCTTAAGAGCTACCATGATTTCAGTACAATAACCAAATGTGATGTCCTCAGTCGCTACGTGACCAGCTACAGACTTGTGGTGCTCTGCATTGATCATCTCACTCATATTGGCTGGAGTCGCTACAAAGTCCTCAGATGCAATATATTCGCCAGTAAGGGCTGAAAGGAAACCTTCGTAGATAAAGACCAGTCCTTGACCACCTGAATCCACAACGCCAACTTCCTTCAAGACTGGAAGCATATCTGGCGTTTTAGCTAGAGCGGTTTTAGCACCTTCTAAGGCTGCACGCATGACTTCAACAGCGTCATCTGTCTGTTCAGCTTTTTTCTTAGCACCGATAGCAGCCCCACGAGAAACTGTCAAAATCGTTCCTTCAACTGGTTTCATCACTGCCTTATAGGCAACTTCTACACCTGATTGGAAGGCAAGGGCCAAGTCTTGACCTGTTAACTCGTCTTTATCCTTGATAGCTTGTGAAAATCCACGGAAAAGCTGAGACGTAATAACGCCTGAGTTTCCACGCGCACCCATCAAAAGACCTTTGGCAAGAATGCTCGCTACCTCGCCAACTGTAGAAGCTGGCTTGTCTGCAACTTCTTTAGCTCCATTTTCAATGGTCATTCCCATGTTTGTTCCAGTATCTCCATCTGGAACTGGAAAGACGTTTAATGAATTGACATATTCAGCTTGCTTATTCAAGCGAGTTGATGCAGCCTGCACCATTTCTTGAAATAAGCTAGTAGTAATTTTTGACACGGTTATTCTCCTACAACTTTGATATTTTGAATGTAGACATTTACAGTCTGAGCAGTAATTCCAAGTTGGTTTTCCAAACTAAAACGAACACGCTCTTGAATGTTTTTTGACACTTCGCTAATCTTTGTTCCGTAGCTCAACACGGTATATACATCAACTGCAATACTGCCATCTTCGGCCGCCTTTACGACGACACCTTTAGAATAATTTTCCTTACCTAGAAGGGCTTGGAAATTATCTTTGAGGGCATTTTTACTAGCCATACCGACCACACCAAAAATTTCAGTTGCTGCTCCACCTACGACGGTTGCAATCACTTCATCTGTTAGTTCGATTTGACCATCTTTTGTATTAATTTTTACAGTCATCCTTTTTACCTCAACTAGTTGATACTCTATTTTATCATATTTCAGCCCAAGTGTAAAAGCAGAATACTGTATCAGCGGATATTTACTCTATTTTTTAATGATGTTACACCCACAGAAAAAGAAAAAGACCCTAAGGTCTCCTTACTTTTATTATTAAACGCGTTCAACTTTACCTGATTTCAAAGCGCGAGCTGAAGCCCAAACTTTTTTAGGTTTACCATCGATAAGAACAGTAACTTTTTGAAGGTTTGGTTTTACGGCACGTTTTGTTTGGTTCATCGCGTGTGAACGGTTGTTTCCTGATACAGTCTTACGACCTGTAAAGTAACATACTTTAGCCATTGTGTTTTCCTCCTATTAGATCTAATATAGCGGATGTGCTAGCACCACATACCGTACTATGTTATCACACTTTCTTATTTTTTGCAAGGGAATTGGAAGATTTTTTTATTTAACATAGACAATACCCAACTTCCCAAAAGCCACATCTCCACGGATAATCAAGGTTTTACTGGTTGGAGCTAGAGAAGTATCTGCCTTGGCTACACCACAGAAGGTTTCTACCTTTAAATCAACTCTCCAATGTTGGGGAACATAAATAACTGCACTTCCGAAACCAACTTCCACCTTCAGGGTTGCAGTATCTCCTAGAATTTCTGCATTGTCATAATATATCTTGGCGTTGCCAAAACCAACTTCTACTTGGTCGTCTACAAGATCTTGATCTTGTTTATAGAAAGTCCCACTTCCAAAAGCAACTTCCTTATCTGTAAGAATGGTCTTTTTACCATCATACCACCATTTTTTCCCATTCCAAGTTCTGTTAGAATGAGTGAGTGCGCTGACACCCATTACGATTAAAATACTTGCCCAGAACAATGACTGATTGGGAATTGGTAAAATGCCATAAAAGTGGTTAGCAATCATTAAGGCTACTAGAGCTGTAAAAGAGGCTGAAGTTAAGTGACGACGCAACAAAGCTCCAACTGATTGATAGGCAAAAAATGCAATACCAATCAAAGGCCAAATGTGCCCTCCCAGAGAAGGGATTCCAAAATTTCCTTGTAATAATATTAAAGCTGCCAATACTAGCAACACAATACCAAATACTTTCTTTTTCATGTTCTTACCTCATGTTTCTTAGATTTTCTTTTAGGAGAGATTGGTAATGTCGTGACACATGAACCTCCTTGTGGGTCTGATAAAAGGAAATGGTGCCCGTTCCTGAAAAGGACTTATCCACCGAATAGACTTGCCGAATATTAGCGATTGTTGACTTGGATACCCGACTAAAATAGCGAGGAAGGATAGACTCTAACTCATAGAGTTTAAGTCGAACCTCGTAGGCATCTTTCTGGGTATGGGCGTAAATCTTGCTACCTTCCGTCTCAAAGAAGAGAATTTCCGACAAGTCCAGATAATATTCACCTGTTCCCTTGTAAAAAATCAACCGAGGAGACTTGGACTCTTGCAAGAGACGCTGCAAATCCGCAATCTCATCTGTCAAAGCCGCCGCCTTGATGACAATTTCAGTTTCCTCTAAATTGCTGTCAATTTCGATTCGTAACTTCATTCCATCTCCTTTCTGACTCTACTATATCAAAGCCAAAATAAGAAAACAAGAGCAAAAAAGCAAGTGGTTACTTTAGACCTGTAAGTGGTTGTAGGATTACCTTAACTTACATGTCAAAATAGAAAGAAAATCATCCCCCACGCAAGACCGCTAGTATAACCAACCACTACATCCTTGGGATAATGCACTCCCCCTAAAACTCTCACTAGACCGAGGAAGGCTGACAAGACTAACAAGATAATCCCTAGAGATAAACTAGCATGAAGGCAAGCCATGGAAATAATGGTTGCTGAAAAGACATGACGACTGGGCATAGACTGACCAGGACTATCTCTGTCAAGCAAAGGTTTAATATCCCATTCCTCATAAGGCCTAGGGGCATTGATTTTCTTACGAAGAAGGGATAAAATCACAAAACCTGTAGCAGGTACAAACACATAGATTAAGACCGGTTTCCCTAAGCCTTCTTGGAAATAGGTAGTGGCCAACAAGGTTAAATAAACTATAGGCATAACTACCGTCATGAACCGATTGAAAGTTCTTAACAATCTCAGGAAAAAAGGTTTATTTTCAATGTTAGCAGCGATATGGTTATACCATTCTTGATAATTTTTCATATATTTTCTCATCACTTACTCAAATTTTATACTCAATGAAAATCAAAGAACAAACTAGGAAGCTAGCCGTAGGCTGCTCAAAACACTGTTTTGAGGTTGTAGATGGAAGCTGACGCGGTTTGAAGAGATTTTCGAAGAGTATTACTTGCAGGGAAGCACTTGTCTTCTAGTATAGTGCAGAAAAAGAAGGCCGTCAAGCCTTCTTTCGATTTATTCTTCTGCTTCACCTTCTGTAAACTGACTGTTGTAAAGGTCTGCGTAGAAGCCAGCTTGCTCCATTAACTCCTCATGATTTCCTTGCTCGATGATATTGCCATCTTTCATAACAAGAATCAGGTCAGCATTGCGGATGGTTGACAAGCGGTGGGCGATGACAAAGGAAGTTCTACCTTCCATCAAACGGTCCATGGCTTTCTGAATCAATTCCTCCGTCCGTGTATCAACCGAAGAGGTCGCCTCATCTAGGATTAGGAGTGGCGCATCTTTCAACAAAGCACGAGCGATGGTCAAGAGTTGTTTTTGTCCGACAGACAAGGTCACTGTATCGTCCAAGACAGTATCGTAACCATCTGGTAGGGTCATAATAAAGTGGTGAATCCCTACAGCCTTGCTGGCTTCAATCACGCGCTCATCACTAATATCCTTTTGGTTATAGATAAGATTGTCTCGGATAGTGCCTTCAAAGAGCCAGGTGTCCTGCAAGACCATTGAAAAGGCATCGTGTACTTCCGAACGCTTCATCTCCTTGGTATCGACATCATCGATACGGATGCTTCCCTTATCAATCTCATAAAACTTCATCAAAAGATTGACAATAGTTGTCTTCCCAGCTCCAGTCGGTCCGACAATGGCAACCTTTTGACCTGCATGAGCGGTCGCAGAAAAGTCATGGATAATGGTTCGATCTGGTGTGTAGCCAAAGGAAACTCGATCAAAGACCACTTGCCCTTTCATATCGCTCAACTGTCTTTCTTTATGGGATTCGTCTTCCATTTCCTCTTCACCTAAGAATTCGAAGACACGTCCCATGGCTGCGCTAGCCTGCTGAAGACTGGTAATCCCTTGAGCAATTTGGGAAAGGGGCTGAGAAAAGATACGAACGTAGGCCATAAAGGCAACGATAATCCCGATACTAATCTGCCCATTCAGAGCTAAGGCTGCACCAACGATAATCACTAAGGCATAGCTAAAATTCCCAATAAACACCATAATCGGCATCATAATCCCTGAAATAAACTGAGACTTCCAGATACTGTCATACAGACGATAGTTTAATTTCGCAAACTCTTCTTTCGTGCTCTCGATAGCATTGTAGCTGGTCACCACATTATGACCAGAGTACATTTCTTCCACATAACCATTTACAGCTGCCAGATCCTGTTGCTGACTCTTAAAGAATCCCTGTGATTTGCCCATAAAGACAGATACGAAAGCAAAACCAATAAGAGTTGAAACAACCGTCACCAAGGCTAAAATCCCGTTCATGCCAAACATGGTCACTAAGACCGCCACGACCAGTAAACTAGATGAGAGAACTGTTCCTAGACTTTGATTGAGGGACTGGGCTGCAGTGTCAACGTCATTGGTCACACGAGACAAGGTATCCCCTTGAGAGTGTCCATCAAAATATCTCAATGGTAGGCGATTAATTTTATCTGCAATAGCTTTTCTCAAACGCTCTGAAAAACGTTGAATGGCTGTTGTAAACAGAAAGGCCTGCAAATAATTTGATAGGAGTCCAATCACATAAATCACGGCCAAAAAACCACCAATGGCTGCAACCGCCGCGACATCCACACTTGTTGCCAGACCACTGGCAATGATATTGGTCATTTCCTTGATTCGGGTTGGGCCATAAACAGTAATGATATTGGATACGATTGTTGCTAGAAAGGCAATCAGAAGGGCAAACTGGAGACCTGCAAGATAGGGTTTACTTTGTTTCCAAAGAGACATTTTTTTTATTTTCCATGTTCCAATTCCTCCTTCGATAGTTGTGAATAGGCAATTTCTTGGTAAACTTCGTTATTAGCTAGAAGTTCCTTGTGGGTGCCTTGTCCCACGACTTTACCTTGATCCAAGACCAAAATCAAATCTGCATCCATAATCGTTGAAATACGCTGTGCAACGATAAGTTTGGTCATAGATTTTGTTTTCTCTGCTAACTCTTGGCGTAGAACACGATCTGTCTTGTAGTCCAAGGCTGAGAAGGAGTCATCAAAGATGAGGATTTCTGGCTTCCTAGCCAAAGCGCGCGCAATAGCCAGACGCTGTCTTTGACCACCTGAGAAGTTGGTTCCTCCTTGGGCCACTTCTGACGCCAAGCCAGCTTCCTTGTCTTCGATAAAGTTCTTAGACTGGGCCAACTCCAAAGCCTGCCACATGGCCTGCTCACTAAGCGGTGTTTCTTGACTCTGTCCAAAGTCTAAATTGTCCTTGACATTACCTGAAAAGAGAACCGCTGTCTGAGGAATATAACCAACCTTGTTGCGCAAATCTTCTAAGGCATAGTCTTGAACATTGACACCGTCTACCAGAATTTCTCCTGCTGATACATCGTAGAAACGTGGAATCAGATTGACCAGAGTTGATTTACCAGAACCTGTTGACCCAATAAAGGCCACTGTTTGACCAGCTTCTGCTCGAAAGCTAACATGCTCGATAACTGCCTCCGAATTTGCCGCATAGCGGAAGGTCACATCCTTAAATTCGACCTGACCTTTGAGGTTTTCATCAGACTGCTGCACTTGAGCAGGATTTTGGATAGAGGAATGCAAATCTAGAACTTGATTGATCCGCTTAGCAGAAACCATGGTTCGGGGAAGAACGATGAAGAGCGCCCCCATGAGAAGGAAGCCCATGACAACCTGCATGGCATAAGACATGAAAACAACCATGTCACTAAAGAGAGGCAGACGCGCTGTCGGAGCAGCATCGTTGATTACATAGGCCCCAATCCAGTAAATCGCCACACTTAAACCACTTGAAATTCCCATCATGATGGGGTTTAAAATAGCCATGAGACGATTGACAAACAAATTCAAGCGTGTCAGCTCATCATTTGCTGCTGCAAATTTTCATTTTGGTAATCTTCTGCATTGTAGGCACGAACAACACGAATACCTGCTAAGCTTTCACGAGTGACACTGTTCAATTTATCAGTCAGACTTTGAATCAAGGACTGTTTTGGAAAGGCTAGCGTCATCAAAACTGTTGTCATCAAAACATTGACAATCACTGCCACAAGCACAGCCCAGAGCCAGTATTCTGAATGACCTAAAATCTTCCCGATAGCCCAGATAGCCATAATCGGACCACGCGTAACTACTTGCAAGCCCATGGTAATCAACATCTGAACCTGAGTAATATCATTGGTGGTACGCGTCAAAAGACTAGGAATAGAGAATTTCTTAATCTCTGTCTGCGAGTAATCCAAAACTCGGTTAAAAATATCGCTTCTCAACCTACTAGTATAAGAAGCAGCTACTCTGGACGCAAAAAATCCAACTGCAACTGCGGATAAGAAGGCAAGAAAGGACATTCCCACCATCATACCTGCTGGCTGCCACAACTCATCCAAGTTGGTTCCCTGAGTTCCCAGTAAATCCGTGATTTTAGAGATATAGGTCGGCACTTCCAACTCTAGATAAACCGAAAAGCAGGTAAAGAGAATGGCTAGTAAAATCATCCCCCATTCTTTTCTACTAATTCGTTTGGCTAATTTCTTCATTCTCTCCTCCTATTCTCTTGATATTTTCCTGTAGTTGATTGAGGACTTTCTCAAAAATCAGTAATTCATCTTCATCTACGCCTGCCAACAACTGCTTGTCTATCCGTTTAAAAAAGGCCTTAATCTCTTGCATTTGAGAACGCGATTTGTCTGTCAGACGAACAAACTTAGCCCGCTTATCGACAGGACTCGCCTCCAATTCCACCAAACCATTTTGCACCATACGCTTGACTAAATTACTAGTAACAGACTTGCTAATATTGAGTTCCTTCTCAATATCTTTAATCAAGACCAAGTCTTGGTTTTCCCTACGGCTATCCAAAAAACGCAACACCTGACCTTGCGGTCCACCCATAAATTCAATACCACAACGTTTGGCTTCCTTTTGTACCATCAAATGAATCTGATGACCAAAACGCTTAAAGACTAACATCGGTTTATCCATAATTACTCCTTTCTAATCCTTGTATTTAGTTCTCCTAGGAACTAAATAAGTTTTCATGAGAACTATTTTATCACTTTGAGGAGGGATGTCAAGAAAAAAGTTTCCTAGAGAACTATTTTAGTTTAAATTGACATTAGGCAATATTTTTTTATATAATAAGCACTTACTACTGTGGATAGAAATCCATTCACTTAATGAAGGAAGAAAACTTTCAAATGAAACCAGAAGAACAAAGAGTTTTAGGAATCTTAGCAACCATTTTTGGAGCCATCGCACTTTTAGGATCCTGGATCCCGTTTATTAACTATCCATCGTTGTTCATCGCCATCGTCGCATTTATCTTGGGAATTATCGGCCTTATCGTCAACCTCAAAAAACGGAAAAAAATGGCTATTATCGGAACATCCCTGGCAGTTGCCTCTGTTGTACTTTTCTTTACGACTCAGGTACTATACGCTGATGTCTACAAAGAGTATGCCAAGGAGTTTAACCGTTCCTACATGGATACGAGTGCCTCAATGGAACGCGAAGAAGAAAGTGGCTTGACAGACGATACCTTCACCTGGACCCAAGAACAGTTCGACGCCTTAATCGAAGGTGACCTTGACAACAAAGGAAAAGGTGGTACCAACTACAAGGATATTATCAACAAACACGGAAAGCCAGATTCCGAGTTTGACTTCACTCTTGGGGGTTACGATACGAAAAAAATCACCTATATCTCCATTGGATACAAGACCAAGACTGTTACCTTAACTTTTGCAAACAGGACAATGGAGAGCTCTTGCTCGTCCAAAAACATGCAGTCGGTCTAGGTCTAGAAAAAAGCAAGCAACAAAACGATTCTGAAACCAGATTCTAAGTTCAAATATCAAAAAAACGAACAGCTAGTAAAACTGTTCGTTTTTCTATTAGAACCCGTCTACGTTTGTGTAGATTTTTTGTACATCTTCATCGTCTTCAAGAACGCTGTAAAGTTTTTCAAAGGTTTCAAGGTCATCGCCTGACAATTCCACTTCTGACTGAGGAATCATTTCCAATTCAGTCACTTGGAATTCTTCGATACCTGACTCACGAAGGGCAACAATAGCCTTATGAAGGTCAGTTGGCGCTGTATAAACCGTGATTGTTCCTTCTTCTGCTTCTACATCGTCCACATCCACATCTGCTTCTAGCAATTGCTCAAAGACTGCATCTGCATCTTCACCTGCAAATACGATAACACCTTTGTTGTCGAAGAGGTAAGAAACCGAACCTGAAGCACCCATGTTTCCGCCATTTTTACCAAAAGCTGCACGGACATTGGCCGCTGTACGGTTAACGTTAGAAGTCAAAGTATCAACAATCAGCATAGAGCCATTTGGTCCAAAGCCTTCGTAACGTCCTTCTGTAAAGGTTTCGTCTGTGTTTCCTTTAGCCTTGTCCAAAGCTTTATCAATAACGTGTTTTGGCACTTGGGCTTGTTTAGCACGGTCGATAACGAATTTCAAAGCTGAGTTTGATTCTGGATCTGGATCACCTTTTTTAGCTGCTACATAGATTTCTACACCAAATTTTGCATATACTTTAGAGTTAGCTCCATCTTTAGCCGTTTTCTTGGCTACGATATTGGCCCATTTACGTCCCATTAGGAATCTCCTTTTTCACATTTTAATCTTTCTTATTATAACACAAGTTTTTTCGATTTTCACTAGAGGAAATGGATTTTATTTAGCAAATCAGGCTAGGATGGTACTTTTGTTGCCAAGATTTCCTTGCCTTCTTTTATCAAGGGGTGACGAAACAGTGAGAAATACAGTTGGATAGTCATGGCAACCCAGATAAGGGGTTCGCAAAGGATAACTCCCCTATAGCCTGCCCAAGGGATAATCAAGACTACAAAAGCGATTTTTCCGATTAGTTCAATAAAGCTAGAAACTAGAGGAAGAATCTTTTGCCCCAAGCCCTGTAAACAATTGCGATAAATCAACAAGAGACTCAAAATAGGATAAAAGGCTGAACTGATTTGCAAGTACAGACTTCCATTTTCTATCAAGTAACCATTTGTCGAACTAGCTAAGAAGGAAACCAAGGTTGGACTGGCAAAAAAGAGGAAGATACAAACAAAAACTGCCCAGGATATACTTAGACGACTGCCGATTCGAAGTCCTTGAACAATGCGGTCTGGTCGCTTAGCTCCTAGATTCTGAGAAGCAAAGGTCGTCATTGATGCAGAAATAGCAGTCATGGGAAGAAGGGCGAAAGCATAATGCGTCGAGCTGCCGTCTGGGCACTAATAATCACTGCACCAAAGGTATTAACAGAAGACTGTAAAATCACACTGCCGATCGATACAATTGAACTCATCAAACCCATAGCTAAACCTTGCTCCAAGAGATCAGCGTACAAAGCCTTGTTCCATTTGAAATGCTTGAGTTGAGGCAAAAGTTCTGGCACACTCTTACGGATATAATAAAAGCAGAGAACCGCTGATAAGCCTTGCGAAATGATGGTAGCAAGTCCCGCGGATTGAACTCCAAGATGCAATTGCGTAATAAAATAGAGATCCAGAACTACATTGACCAGAGCAGAGAAAATCAAAAAACCAAGCGCAGCTAGACTGTCCCCAATAGACCGCAACAAGCCTGCAAAAAGATTATAAGCAAAGCTGACACCAACACAGGTTACAATCATAGAAATATATTGATAAGACTGAGGAAGGATTTCTGCAGGAGTATCTAAATATTGCAAGAGTGGATACAGACCGACAAATCCCAGCAGCATAACTACAATACTCAAAAGAGCACCTAAAATCCAGATGGCTGCCACTGCCTCCTTGATTTTAGTGAAATTCCGAGCTCCATAATAGCGGGCAATGACAATCCCCATGCCATTACCAACACCAAGAGTAAAACCTACAATCAGGTCAAAAATCGCTGTCGTCGCCCCTACCGCAGCCAAGGATTCTTGACCAAGGAAACGTCCAACAATCAAGACATCAGCAGTATTATAGAGCTGTTGAAAAATATTTGATAGCAAGATTGGGAAGGCGAAGCTTAAGAGCGAGGGAAGAATTGGACCATGTATCAGGTCCACTGTTCGTTTTTTTATTCATAAGGCTATTATATCAGCTTTCTAGAGGAGCGACAAGAAACAGCAAACTATAGATGATCTAAAAACTTGAATCAAAAACCAAAAAAGCAGCGGATGTTCTCCACTACTTTGACACCTTATTCTTCAATTTCGATTTCAAGTTCGTCGCCTAGGTCAAGAGTTACTTCTTCATTCACAGAATCTGCTTGAACTGCTTCATCTTTTTTAGTTTCAACGCCTTCTACAGAAGCTTCCTCTCCATCAATCAAACCAAATTGAACACGGACTTGATGGTCAATTTCATCAAAGATTTCTGGGTTATCTGCCAAGTATTTCTTAGCATTTTCAGAACCTTGCCCGATTTTCTCATCCTTGTAAGAGTACCAAGCTCCTGCTTTTTTGATGATATCCAAATCGCTTGCGATTTTCAAGAGTTCACCAGTCTTAGAAATACCTTCTCCGTACATGATTTCAACGAAGGCTTCCTTAAATGGTGGAGCCACCTTGTTTTTCACGACCTTGATTTTAGTTTCTTTACCGACATTGGTATCTTTTTGGTCACCAGTTCCCTTGATTTGTGTGCTTCCACGAACATCCAAACGGACTGATGCGTAGAATTTCAGAGCACGTCCACCAGGAGTTGTTTCTGGATTTCCAAACATGACCCCAACTTTTTCACGCAATTGGTTGATAAAGATGGCAATTGTTTTGGTTTTATTGATAGAAGCACCCAATTTACGCATAGCCTGGCTCATCATACGAGCCTGCAAACCAACGTGGCTATCACCGATATCTCCATCAATTTCCGCACGAGGGACAAGGGCCGCAACTGAGTCGACTACGACAAGATCCACGGCTCCTGAGTCAATCAATTTTCCTGCAATCTCAAGACCTTGCTCTCCTGAGTCTGGTTGTGACAAGAGCAATTCGTCAATGTTGACACCAAGGGCCGCAGCATAAGCTGGATCAAGGGCATGTTCCGCATCGATAAAGGCAGCAATACCACCTTCTTTTTGTGCTTGCGCAACTGCATGAAGGGCAACCGTTGTCTTACCAGATGACTCTGGCCCATAGATTTCAATGATACGTCCCTTAGGATAACCACCTGAACCAAGGGCAATGTCAAGAGCCAAAGAACCTGAGCTCATCACTTGCACCTTTTGCTCCGCACGTTCACCCAAACGCATGATTGAACCCTTACCAAAGTCTTTCTCAATCAATTTAAGAGCGTCATTCAAGGCTTTTTCACGTTCTGCCCCGAATTTTTTTGAAATTTTCATCTAATTTTTTGGTTTTTTTCGCCATTCTATTCTCCTACATTCTAATGGTCCTCAGACCTATCTACTATTATATCAAAAGTTAGTCACTTAATAAAGCCTTGCGAACTAGGTTAAAGGCATGCATAACCGCAATGTGACGTACATCTGCTCGACTTCTGCCTCCGATATTGACCTTTATGACCTCAGTTCCATGCTCTTGAGCCAACCCTATAAAGACTGTCCCAGCTGGGTGCCCTTCTAGGCTAGCTGGTCCTGCCACTCCAGTCAAACTAAGGCCAAAATCAGACTGGGTCTTGATTCGTGCTTGCTCAGCCATCTTCTGAGCTGTAAATTCAGACACCACACCCTGTTCTCCCAAATCCTTGACAGGAATATCCAACATCTTTGATTTTTCCTCCAAGCTATAGGTTACAAAACCACCCTTAAATATACTTGAAGCACCCGAAAAATCCGCTACCCTAGCTTGGAAAAGACCAGCCGTCAAACTCTCTGCAGCCGTGATAGTTTTCCCTTGTTTTTTCAGTTCTTCTACCACAATGCTGGCCAAGCTAGCCTCCTCTCCATAACCATAACAGAGATCTCGTAAAGAAATTCCTTCGAAAGTCTGGCGACCTAAGATTTGATGTTCCAAGATATCCAGCGCTTGATTCGCCTCTTCTTGGGTGCTAGATTTTGTTGACAGACGCAGAGTAACTTCTCCTGTCTTGGCATAAGGGGCCAAGGTCGGATCTGTTTGATTATCAATCAAATCAGACAAAATCGTAACCAACTGACTTTCGCCAATCCCAAAGAAACGAAGAACTCGGGAATATAGCTTACTCCCTGTCATCAACTTAGGTAGAAGTTGGTTTAAAACCATGGGTTTTAATTCACTTGGTGGACCTGGAAGGACAACGTAGGTCACTCCATCGACTCCCAATATTCCTCCCACAGCCAGTCCTGTTTCGTTGGGCAGTGGAGTCGCTCCTTCTACAAGTTGAGCTTGTCTTTCGTTATTCGGTGTTCGGGCATAGTCTGGTCTCTGGGCAAAAAAGACATTTAACTTTTCTTGAGCCTGAGGATCGAAGACTAATTCTTTCCCTAAGAATTTAGCCAGGGTTTGTTTAGTTAGGTCGTCCTCAGTTGGCCCCAAACCACCTGTCAAAATCACCAGACTGCTACGTTGACTGGCAATCTCAAGCAAAGACAAGAGACGAGCTTCATTGTCCCCTACAGCCGTCTGAAAATAAACATCAACCCCAATCTCTGCTAGTTTTCCGACAAAAACTGAGCATTAGTATTGACAATCTGTCCAGTCAAAATCTCTGTTCCAACAGCAATGATTTCTGCTTTCATGTTTCCTCCTACCTATCTATTCGTATTTTTTTGAAAAAATCGCAGGAAATTTCCCACGATTTCATTATTAATTTTGTTCTATTTCTACACTTGAAGCATTCGTTGATGTAGCGGTTCTTCCAAGGGCTGCTTCGTATAACACAGCATTGGTCTCTACTTCAGTTACTTCCTCTTTACCTAGTGAACGACGTAAGAGATTCTGCATTTCCAACATATGCTCAGTTGTAACAATCTGGTAAGAAATACCCTGCAGTTCTGCATCTTCTCCTCGCAATTGATGTGTTTCAATATTCTTGAAGGAATCCTGATAACCAAGTAATTGTGGAATACTTTTCGCTGATAAATCAATGTTGGTCTGCATATTGGTACTTAGGGCTTTTAAGATAGACTGATAGTGACTAACACTATTCAAGCTAAGAACTTTTTCAACAACCTTTTGAATGACTTCACGCTGACGCTTCTGACGTCCGTAGTCCCCTTCTGGATCTTGGTAGCGCATGCGAGAATAAACAAGAGCTTCTTCACCATTTAGAGTTTGCTGTCCAACACCAATGGAAATTTTATTAAATTCTTCCTGGTCAGTAATCGAAATTGGAAAACCGAGTGTATTATTTACAGTCACCCCGCCAACTGCATCAACCAATTGTTGCAACCCCTGCATATTCACCATAACGTAACGATCGATATGAATATTCATCATTTTCTGGATAGTTGAGATTGCCAATTCCGCACCACCACCAGCGTAGGCGGCATTTAGTTTAGCTTCCTCAACACTACCATCTTTATGCTGAATTTTAGTCAAGATATCACGTTCCAAACTTAACATCGTTGTCTTTTTCGTGTGCGGATTAACCGTCAAGAGAATCATGGAATCACTATTTCCCTCCCAAGGGTCAGTTCGTTCCACATTTCCAGTATCAACCCCCATTAAAAGGATTGTTAAGGGTTCAGTAGCCTCAATAACATTGGTTTCTTCACCAATTTTTTTATAAGTTCTTGATAAAGTTTCTGTACCTTGTTGATAAATGGTATAAGCAAAAACACCCACACCCAAAACTGTCACAGCTAGAAAAGCTAGCACCATTCCAATAATTTTTTTAACCATATTTCTATCAATCTATCAGTCTACCCATCAGGTAAACATCTATAAATTTCCCTTCTTCTATGTACGCACCGCGCTCTTGTCTACCTTCAATTACAAAACCTTGCTTTTGATATAAATGAACTGCAGCCTGATTACGAGTTTGGACAGTGAGTTGAAGTCTACGAAGAATGCCACTAGCCTGCGCCCATTCTACGACTTCTTCAAGTAACAAACTCCCCAGTCCATTATTCCAATACTTCTTACCAATCATAATAAAGAGATCTCCAATGTGACGAACTCTCTTACGTTGATCAGCTGTGATATTTACAAAGCCAGCAATTTCATCATTCAGCAAGGCTAGTAAAGTGATTTGATTTTCTGAATGAGCCTGTTTATCCAAAAACAACTCCATCTCAGTATCTGTCATCAAAATGCCATTCCTGTCCAGACTAGTAAAATCTGTTTCTACACTGACACGATTTAAAAATGTCACTAACTCAGCAGCATCATCAGGTTCTGCTTCTCTAATGAGCAATTCATACTCCATGCTGAAGCTCCTCTAAAAGCTTTTCTGCACGCAAACCCTTTGCTTGGAAATGTAATCTGCGACCGTCTCCTTCTTTTAGAATTTCCAATTCTAAATAAGTATCTGGCAGGGCATCACCTAAGAGATTTCCCCACTCGATGACAGTCACCCCGCCACCAAAGAGAAACTCATCCAAATCAATAGAATCAGCATCCCCCTCTATACGATAAACATCTAAATGATAAAGAGGAAGACGACCTTCATACTCCCTCACAATAGTATAGGTTGGACTCTTAATCATCTGAGAAATATGCAATCCTTTAGCAAGGCCTTTTGTAAAGGTCGTTTTGCCGGCTCCAAGTTCTCCACTCAGAATTAAAACATCATTCTTTTCTAATAAACAGCCCAAACGCTCACCTAAGGACTGTAATTCTTCTTCACTTTTAGAGTACATGTTTCTATTATACCAAAAACTTGTTCTTTGTCTAGGTATTATCTATGAATTCTATATTATGAATTAAAAACTTGAACCAGTCCTTGTTATAATCTTAAAATAGGAACAGTAAAAAGACAACTAATAAGATATCTCTCATCAGGTGGCTATAAAATGAGACTTCCCAGCGAATGACTTTTGGCACCAACAGTCCTAGAAATAGCATTCCCAAGGCAATATAAAAGGTCATGGATAATAGCATCCAAGGATTTCTGAGAAAGATTAGAATAGCTAGTCCACTAATAAAACAGATTTCTTTCTTTCCCAAAAACTTTTTCACTCCATTTACATACTTCTTAATCGGCAGAAAAACTAACAAATCAATACCAAATAAGAAAAAGAAACTCGGAAGAAAGGCTTCCACAAATCCTTCTACGGATGTATTTCCTGCAAGGATATGTTCTATGACAATTAAAGCTAAACCCAAAATATTTACTAAGAGCAAGAGACTATACAAGAATTGTTGCTTATCTTCCTTAAAAACTGAGTAAGATTGATTTCGCTGTCCACTATAGTAGTTTATCCCTGCCCCAATACTGGCAAGGAGCAACATGCCAACTAGATAATAGAAGCAGTTTTGATTTAACATCAAGGCCCAAGTCGATAAACTTAAACAAGAACAGCTACTAATACCAAAAATCGTAAACAATAACAAAACACGAATTTGCTTTTTCATTTTTTCCATCATTCTTCCTCCCTACTTGCTCTTATTATATGCTAGAAATCCTCACCATTGCTAGAATATTTCTCAACTGTCAGTTTTCTACTCTAAAATGCAAAAAAGTTTGATGCAAGTAACCCTTACATCAAACTTTTACTACTTTCCGTCAAACCAAAGAGCAATTTCTCGCTTAGCTGACTCTTCTGAATCTGACCCATGTACAACATTTTTGGATAGCTTGGTTTTCACTAGCAGCTTTTGCAAAATCACCTCGAATAGTTCCTGGTAAAGCTTCTTCTGGACGAGTCGCACCCATCATAGTCCGCCAAGTTTCGATTACTTTGGGGCCTGAAATGATACCCACAAGAACAGGGCCTGAAGTCATAAATTCACGAATCGGTGGGTAAAAACTTTGACCAACCAAGTCCTGATAGTGCTGGTCAATTAACTCTTCTGAAACCTTTGTACGCAACTCCAATTTTTCGATTGTCAGTCCACGTTGTTCAATGCGTTTCAATACTTCACCCACTAGCCCTCTTTTTACACCGTCTGGTTTAATGATAAAAAATGTTTGTTCCATACCCGTCTCCTTTGTCAGCTTCTTTCTTTTATTTTACCACATTTCATGGAAAAATGGAGAAAATTTTCAGAAAAGAGAAAGAGAACCCGAGGGTTCTCTCATTCTCTCTTATTCTACTGTTTCTTCCACAGTTTCAACGGCAGTATCCACAACTACTTCTGTTGTTTCTTCATTTCCCTCTTCCTCTACTGGAGGGTTAAGGTATTCTTCTTCGTTGACAGCATGTGGTTCAAGGTTACGGTAACGAGCCATACCAGTACCTGCTGGGATGATCTTACCGATGATAACATTTTCTTTAAGTCCAAGGAGATGGTCTTTCTTACCACGGATAGCTGCATCTGTAAGGACACGAGTTGTTTCCTGGAAGGAAGCCGCTGACAAGAAACTGTTGGTTTCAAGTGAGGCTTTGGTAATTCCCATGAGGACTGGTCGACCAGTCGCTGGAACTCCACCTGCGATAAGGACATCTTTGTTAGCATCTGTAAAGTCATTGATATCCATGAGGGTACCCATGAGAAGATCTGTGTCACCTGGATCCATGACACGTACTTTACGGATCATTGACGAACCATTACCTCGATGTGTTTGTCACCGATTTCTACCCCTTGGCTACGGTAAACTTTTTGTACTTCGCCGAGAAGATAAGTTTCAACTGACAAGACATCACGGACTGCAAGGAGACGTTTTGGTTGGATAGAACCTTCTGTAAGAGCAGCACCACGCGCTACTTGGTCCCCAACTTCAACACGCATACGAGCTGTAAATGGAACGACGTATTCACCTTCGCCAGTTTCACCCTTAACAAAGACTTTCTTAGTACGAGTTGATGCATCTTCTTCGATAGCAGTAACTTGTCCTTTAACCTCTGTAATAACCGCTTCCCCTTTAGGATTGCGGGCTTCAAAGATTTCTTGGACACGAGGAAGACCCTGAGTGATATCGGTATTTGAGGCAACCCCACCCGTGTGGAAGGTACGCATTGTAAGCTGTGTACCAGGTTCCCCGATAGATTGGGCAGCGATTGTACCAACTGCTTCACCAACTTCAACCGCATCACCAGTCGCCAAGTTGATACCGTAACAATGACGGCAGACACCATGACGAGTGTTACATGTAAATACAGAGCGGATAGTCACTTCTTCCACACCAGCATTGACAATTTCACGCGCCTTGTCTTCTGTAATCAACTCATTTGGACCAATGATAACTGCACCAGTTTCTGGATGTTTAACGGTTTTCTTAGTGTAACGACCATTGAGACGTTCTTCAAGAGACTCGATCATCTCTTTTCCTTCTGCGATAGAACGGATCAAGAGACCACGGTCTGTTCCACAGTCGTCCTCACGGATGATAACGTCTTGGGCAACGTCAACCAAACGACGAGTCAAGTAACCTGAGTCAGCTGTCTTAAGGGCCGTATCGGTCATACCTTTACGGGCACCGTGAGTTGAGAAGAACATTTCGAGTACTGACAAACCTTCGCGGAAGTTTGAAAGGATTGGCAATTCCATGATACGTCCGTTAGGAGCAGCCATCAGACCACGCATACCGGCAAGCTGTGAGAAGTTTGAGATATTACCACGGGCTCCAGAGTCCATCATCATAACGATTGGGTTCTTAGGATCTTGGTTGGCAATCAAACGTTTCTCTAGTTTCTCACGGGCAGCACGCCATTCAGCTGTAACAGCATTGTAACGCTCGTCGTCTGTGATCATACCACGACGGAACTGTTTTGTGATTTGTTCTACACGTTTGTGTGATTCTTCAATGATTTCAGCCTTGTCATCAACGACTGGGATATCGGCAATACCAACTGTCAATCCTGCAAGAGTTGAGTGGTGGTAACCGAGGTTCTTCATACGGTCAAGTAGAGCAGAAGTTTCTGTTGTACGGAA
>CAKMOM010000122.1:0-8398 GCA_927910965.1 uncultured Streptococcus sp. | reverse complement strand
GGCACTAGCAACAGGTAATCCTTATCTCAAATATAAGATGGAACTAGAGAATGATCTAACTCTATTAGAAAATCAAAGACGCGCCTTTCAACGCAGCAAGGATCACTATCGTCATACAATCTCTTACTGTGAAGAAAATATGCCCATTCTTGAGAAACGATTAAGCAAGTATGAAGGCGACATTCAACAGTCTGAAATGTCGAAAGACCAATCATTTTCTATGACGATAGGTAAACAAGTTTTTGAGCAACGAGCTGAAGCAGGTGAATCCCTACACCGTCTTATCCGTCATAATCAATCTGACAGCAAAGAATTTCGAACCCTAGCAAGTTATCGAGGATTTGACATTAAAATGCTTAGTCTACCAACGAATCAGCCTCTTCCTGAAACCTTCTCTGTTAAGATTGTAGGAGAAAATCAGTATTCTGTCAGTTTGGATTTGTATTCTCCTTTGGGGACAATTCAAAGGCTTCAGCATACGATAGACCACATTAAAGATGACCAAGTGAAAACTCAGAACTTATTGGATGAATTAAAGGATAAATGGACTACTGCTAAGGTAGAAATTGAGAAAAATTTTCCAAAGGAAGAGGATTATCAAACTAAAAAGGCCGAATACGATGTACTCGCGCCATTGATTGAAACAGAAACGGATTTAGATATTATTGATCAGGCCTTACGACAATTCCACGAAAAAGGAAAAGAAAAGCAAGAACAACTTTCTTTTGAATTAGATTAAAAAATAGATATAAATAGCGGACAAGAAAAGAAAAGCGCGGTAGAATAAAGATAGAAAGAAACGAGGTAACGATTATGATGGAAGATACCTATTATCAATTAGAAGAGGCTTTGGTACAGGGATTTCAAACACCTGAAGAATACCAAGCCTACAAGGAGTTAAAGGAACATTATGAGGAAGTGACAGGGGATTACAGTTTTTCTAAACGAGAGCTCACTAGTCAATTGGAAATCGCTCTTCAGAATCATCAAGGTGTGGACTTTGAAGAACATGAAAAAGAAGAGTATTTGGACTTAGTTCAAAAATTAGAAGAGTTTGATTCCTCTCTTGCCACCCATTATCGTCAGTTGATTGATTAGAAAGGAGAAAGTCATGAATGATTTACTCCTTATCCCAGTAATTTTTTTAGCAGTAGGAGGAATTCTCATTCTTTTATGGAGACTCTTTCTTATTGCCAGTGGACTTTTCCTTATTGGTTTTATCAGTTTTCTTATTTTCGTAGAGTTCTATGGAATTTATCTGTTCTTTACTGAACCGACCCTTTATATGGAAGATTTATCCCAGAATGGTCTGATCAGTTTTACAGGATTTTATGCGGTATTTAATCTAGCC
Source organism: uncultured Streptococcus sp. (assembly GCA_927910965.1). Taxonomy (GTDB): domain Bacteria; phylum Bacillota; class Bacilli; order Lactobacillales; family Streptococcaceae; genus Streptococcus. The sequence continues at coordinate 7,047 of CAKMOM010000122.1, read as the reverse complement.
GTGCTTGTATGTGGTGTTTTGAAAATCATTAGTTGGACAAGAAGATTAAAAAGTAGCTGAACAATCTCTTGTTCAGCTACTTTTTAATTGGGAACTATAAAAATTTTCTCGAAAATAAGAAACTTGCACGATTTACTCATTACTTAGCCAATACTAGAGTTTATACTAGTTACTGTAATAATGATCATCTAAAAGAAGGAAGGAGGCAACCTTATGTCTAAAAATACAAGTCGTCCAGAGATTGATTCTCTAAGTTTCGAGGTTGAAAACCAAGAACTTTCCGGGAAATCAGGAGCTAGTGGTGCATAGCTTTTAAAATGACACTAGCAGGTCGCTGTGGATTGTGTTTCACCTGTTCCTATGAGTATACGAGAAATAATGTTTGTTGTTAGATAAAACAAAAGGAAAATTCTAGTGTTTTATTACAAAACATTGACAACATTTTGATTTGGTGTTATATTTACGGGGAGAAAGACAAATAAAACAAGACAACTTTGAGATTGATTCTTTGGATTATGGAAATTAATAGCTAAGAATTGGATGGTAAATCTGCTGCTGGGTGGCGTACGGCTGTTAGATTAACAGCACAGGGGCGCGGTGGTTGGTGATTTACATATTCTTATGAATGTATTTCGTCAAACGTGCGCTGTGGATAAAACTCTCTATTTTTTGACAGGAGGATAAAATGGAAGGAATTATTGGAACACTAGATTTCTATGCACCTGTACTGGTCTTAGGAGTTGTTGTCATAGGGATTGTTTACTTTATGAAAAAAAGAAACGATCGCAAATAATCAACATCAACCGATACCTGAAAAAGGCATCGGTTTTTTATAACTTGAATATGTTGCACAAAATACTCATGGAAAACCTTGAAAGAAACCGTATAATGAGAGAGTAATAAAGAAACGGAGGAATGAAATGATGAAACAGCTTATCGTGACAGGATTAACAAAAACATTTGGTCAAGGGGATAATATCGTTTATGCTTTATCAGATGTGAACTTGTCCGTTGAAAAAGGTGAATTTCTGGCAATTATGGGAGCCAGTGGTAGTGGAAAAACAACACTCCTCAATTGTATTTCAACGATTGATAAACCAACATCAGGTGAGATTCGATTTGAAGATTTTGACATCATCCATGCCAAGGAAAATGAACTAGCTGACTATCGTGCTAAAAACATTTCCTATATTTTCCAAGCTTACAACTTGGTGGAAACCTTGACGGTCTATGAAAATATCATTCTACCTCTTCAAATTCAGGGGAAAAATATCAAAAAACATCAGGATAAGATTGAGGAAATTTTGGATAAGTTGGCCATTCAAAACTTAAAAGATAAGTTTCCTAATCAGTTATCAGGTGGCCAGCGACAACGTGTGGCAACTGCTAGAGCCTTGATTGATGATTCTAAACTGATTATCGCAGATGAGCCGACAGGAGCCTTGGACTCTGCCAATTCTGAAAAACTGATGGCACTTTTGCAGGAAATCAATAAAAGTTTTGGTATTACCATTTTACTGGTTACGCATGACCCTGCCGCAGCCAAGTACTCTTCACGGATGGTGCTACTTAGCGATGGAAAGATTATGGATGATTTGGAACGTAACAGCTTATCTAATGAACAGTATTTGCAAGAGATTTACAGCCGTACCAGATAGGAGGAAGAGAGTATGTATCCAAAATTAATTTTACGAAATGTATTTCGAAATTTACAGACCTATACCATCTATTTTTTCAGTCTGACCTTGATTTATAGCTTGCTCTACGCTTTTAATGCTTTACCAAGCCATCCAGTGATGCAAAGTTTATCAGGAGCAAAGGAAACGTTGACGACGGTGATGAGCCAGTACATGGGTTTGCTTTCCTATCTGATTCTATCGGCGATTGCCTTTCTCATCGTTTACGCCACAAATTTTGTGCTGGGACGGCGCAAGAAAGAGTTGGGACTTTATGCAACGCTGGGAATGAAGAAGAAGCAGATTATCCGTACCCTGTTCTTTGAAACCATGCTGGTCAATATCTTTTCCTTGATTCTAGGTTTCTTTCTTGGAGTGATCTTACTGGTCATTCTAGCTAAGATTGCATCTGAGTTTTTCATGGCTAATTACTTTGGTAATCTGGTTTTCTTTGATAGTAAGTCTGTCATCTTACTAGTTTATTCCTATTTGGTAACCAGTTTTATTGTTGGTGTTATGGACATTATCACTTTTAGAAAGCAAAATATCATTGCACTCATTCAAGAAAATGGGGTCAAGAAATCTGTCTTGGCAAAAGGCAAGCCAGTTCTTCAAGTACTTCTCTTTATTCTTTCGACAGCTGTTATCGGTTTTGGTGCTCTCTATTTTTCAGACTATCACCATCTATCATTCTTGAAAAGCTGGGGTATCTTGCTGGTATCTGTCTTCGTGATTTTTGTGATTTTATTTTACAATACCTTGAGCCATTTTATCTTGGTCTCCCTTAGAAAACTGCCTCAAACCTACTATAACAAACTAAACACTTTTAAAATCCGTCAATTTTCAAAACAAGCTGATAGTAATTCGGTCACGTTGGCTGTCTTATCCTTGACCTTGACACTGGCTCTCAGCTTACTAGTTTTTAGTGGTAGTGCCTATACGACTATGAACCGAGAGCTGAACAAATACTCACCTTATGATGTAACTGTCAATCTTTATCGTGGTCAAGAGTTCCAGTTTTCTCAGGAATCTGTCAAAGACAGATTGAAAGCAGATGGATTTGACTTTAACCTCATCAAAGAGGAGTACAGCTATCCTATCTATTCTAGTGATTTAACCTATAAAGATTTGATTGATACTAGCAATCTCTGGGCGCATGATAAGGAACTTCCTGAATCAAAAGTACCGATTTTAGGAATTTCTGCCTACAATCATCTCCGCAAACTGCAAGGGGAAAAAGCGGTTGACTTGGCAGATAACCAATTTCTGGTCAATGCAAACTATAAAGGAACTGCCAAGCAGATCCAGGACTTTCTATCAACGACCAAAACCCTCATGATTAACGGTCATTCTCTCAACCTTGCCTCTTCGAATCCACTTGAAACAGTTTACTTTTATCGTCAGTGGGTACAAATGATACAGGAACCTTAATTGTACCAGATAAGGTAGTAGTTGGATTGACGGAAGACCACACGACCTATGTTGCCAATTTCAAAGAAAATATCGACAAACGGAAAGTAGAAACATTCTTAAGTCAGTGGATAGAAAAATACTACTTCACTCGTGATGGAGCAGAGTTGAATCCGTTCACCTATCAAACCAAAGGAAGAATTTTTGAGATTTATCTTGGATTTATGGGCGTCATTGTCTTTGTCATGATTTTTGTCAGTGTTATTTTTATCATTATTTCCCTCAGTATCTTGTCCCTTCAAACATCTACAAGTGCTTTGGATAGTGTTAATGATTATCAAATCTTATATCTTCTTGGGAATAAGAGGAAGCAAAATCGCTCTATTCTTTTGCAACAGATTCTAAGTTATTTCTTGGTTCCGCTGGTCATCGCAGGTCCGCTAGCGCTTGCCTTAAGTACCGCACTTCTAGGCTATTTTGAAAATTTCGCTAATACCAGCATTTCTATAGATATCACCTATCTGGGAGTAGTGGTCTTACTATTTGTCCTTTACCTGCTAGTGACTTACAGAGTAAGTTGGCAAATTATTGAAAATTAAGTCAAATACCAGAGTTGTCTATCCGACAATTCTGGTATTGTGTTATAATGATATTAAAGTAGTTCAGGAAGTGGATATATATGAAACAGTTTGTCAAATCGCTCTCGAAAAACTCACTTTTATTGTGGTGGTTGACGATTTTTTAATCATCTAACTTTGATGATTTATATTTATTATAGGATTCCTCTGGACTTTTCGACAGATTTTTCCTTGCAGATGGTTTTATTGCTAATTATTGCTTTAATTGCATTTAGTTATATTTGTAATATTGTGACCTTTCGGTATAGTGAGTTGAAACTTTGGTTGCTCCTTATGTTGTTTCTCATTAGCTGGCAATCCATTTTTAATCAAGGAGTTGCGAGCACCCTGTTGTACTTTTTTGATATTCTTCATCCGCTCAACTCTTTTTTATTGGTGTATAGCTCTCTGTCTATTATCTTTCTGGGAGAGAAAATAGGAGAAGAACTGTTGAGTGTGTCCTTGGTGTTGACACTAATCACCATGAGTTCGTATCTGTTAAGTCCTTCAATTTTTCTATTTCTGTCCTTGTTTGCGTCTTTCTTTTTAAACCTTGTTCCCTTGATTTTACTGATTTTATATCATAAAGAGTTGAAAAGTAAACTCAAGTATCAGAGACGAAATTTGTGGATATTAGCTTTGATATTGCCTCTTTCTTATTTCTTTTTGTATATCAATACGACGGGCTCAGGAGTGACTAACCTAATCTGGTATCTAGAAATTCTTGGTATCTTAGCTTTTTTACACTTCAAAACAATTATCAGCTCACTTCAAAAAAAGGTATCAGAGTTAAAATTGTCCTATATAAAAGCTTTTTCACGCTTGTTTTTACTGGTTATGTTTTTGTTAGTAGGCATTTTCATCATCTTTCGTCTAGATTTAAACACGAGCTTTTTGGTTTTGAATATCATGTTACTATTGTTCGGGATTTGTTCGGAAGAATTGATTCGCCTCTTTCGCTCTGCTGAAATGCTAGATTCTAGGGATTATGTAAAAGTTCTCTTTTTAAAGCGTAACCGTATGGTGAAAAATCTGCTGGCAAATGAAGATACAGAACAACAGTTCTCCGAATTTCTTCACAATGAAATCCTGCAAAATGTTATGGCAATAAAAAATTTCAATAAATATAGTAGCAATCAAGCTTTTGGTGAACAGATCAATCTGGTAACAGAGGAGTTGGTTCAGCGGATTCGTGAGCGGATGGATTATTATCAGCCAATGGTAGAAACAGACGAGCAGTTAGACATCCAGTATCAAGGGCTGATTAATCGGATTGTCAAACGCTATCACGCAGAAAATGAAGTCGTCACACAGTTTCCTACCCACTTTAGGCTTTTATCTCCTTACGATAAAATTGCCTATCGTCTGGTTGAGGAGTTGGCGACCAATGCCGTTAAGTACGCTAGTGGTGGAAAGATTTCTTTGAAGATTGATGTGCATGATGACGCTATTTTTATCATTTCTGAAAATGACTGCCTTCAAAAAGAAAAATCCTTAGGTTATGGCTTGAAAAATATGTCTAATAAAATTAGTGTTTTAGGTGGTCAAATGCAGATTTTTGAAAATAATAAGAGATTTCGTGTAGAAATTACTCTCCCGATTGATAAGGAGTTGTGTTATGAAAATTTTGTTAATTGATGATCATAAATTATTTAGCCAAAGTATCAAGATGATTTTAGAGTTATCGGAAAACATTAAAAAGGTCCAGTTAGTAGATAATTTTTCGACTATTTCGGAGATTGCTTTTAATGACTACGATATTATTTTGATTGATATCAACCTGACGAGTCTGTATCAAGATGATGGGCTGACCTTGGCACAAGAGATTATCGACAATGGTTGTTCTAGTAAGGTTGTGATTTTGACAGGTTACAGTAAAAAAATGTATGAACACCGAGCTAAAGTTATGGGGGCTTATGGCTTTCTGGACAAAAGTATGGATCCAGATGAGTTGGTGAAAAAACTGGAAAAGATTTATCTAGGTGGTAAGGTCTTTTCAGATGAAGTGATGGTAGAGGTGTTAACACCACGAGAAATCGAGATACTAGAACTGGTTAGAAATGGCTTGACCATTGATGATGTCTGTGACAAGGTCTATGTGAGTAAACGTACAGTTTCCAATCACTTGGCCAATATCTTTTCAAAATTGGGAGTGACTAACAGGCAGGAGGCGATTCATATCGCTGAGCAGTTGGGTTATTTTCCACCAGATTAGAAAGCTGCAGAAGATGTAGCTTTTTTAATTTATTTACAAAAATTTCACATATTACTCATTCTAATAAACGGTATATTTGATAATCTATTAGTAATTAAGGAGAAAATCATTATGTTTATGGTATCTGAAAAATGGTTTGTATAAAAAACTTTATCAGACGGATTACTAATTTTGTAAGTTATATTGGCCACCTTCGGGTGGCATTTTTACTTCTGTGATACTTTTTTCAAGATTTATCTGCTATTCTTGACCTAGTTTTTATAGAAAGAAGGTCTAAGATGTTAAATAAAGTCAAAACTAAAGCCTTAATTAGTGTTGGAGCAGTGGCTGCAACTAGCTTTATTCTCAGATGGGATATACTGCTGGTCAACATTCTACTGCTAAACAAAGTCGCAAAGAAATCGAATTGGCTGCATCTAAACTTGTAGAGGATAAACAAGCAGAAGATAAAGCCAGCATTTTGTCATCGGATACTGTAAAAGAATTTTTGACTCAGTACTATACGAAAGAAAAGCTAGGGGAAAATAATACACGTATTCAACCTTATATGACTGAATCGGCTTATTCTCAAGAATTGACAAGTCAAAACGATGCCATGAACCAAGTGTATAAGGACTATATTTTGGATTATCATTTTGAAAAAGCTGATATCTTTGTCAATCAGACTACGAATCAAGCCATTGCCATGGTCTCTTATAATGTAACCTATGTATCCGATTTAAAGAATGCCAACCAATCAAAGACCAATCAGACAGAAACAAGAACTGTTAAATTGTCCTATTCTAAACTACCTGGTAAGTTATTGGTCAATCAAGTGCAGGTTTGGAAATCTGGGTTAGATGATTTAGATAAGGCCACTCCCAAAACTTTAGAAGAATCATCATCAATACCATCACTGCCAAATACTACGACAAAAATGATGATATGCATGGAAATAGAAGAATGTAAGCAAATTTCAATTCTTGATGTAGCCAATCGTTTAGGTATCTCCTTTAAACAAGTTTCTAGCAGTGTCTATGAACATCCTGAACTACGATTCATTTCGGATTTTTTCAACTACCAATACTTTTAAATGGTTTTCAAGAGATATTCAAGGTGATGTCATTGATTTTGTTCGACTTGTTCAGGG
>CAKMOM010000121.1:0-18797 GCA_927910965.1 uncultured Streptococcus sp. | reverse complement strand
TCAAATCTTTGACCTTCGCCCGGCAGGAATTATCCAAATGCTGGATCTTAAACGTCCAATTTACCGTCAAACAGCGGCTTATGGTCACATGGGACGTACAAGATATTGACCTTCCATGGGACCGTTTGGATAAGGTAGATGCTTTGAAAGAAGCAGTTAAATAAATTTTTTAAGAGGGGGGACTTCCTCTCTTTTTTAATATACTATTTCCTTTAAAATCATTGAAATTATAGCCTTAATTTGATATGATGGTCTTATGGATAAAAGTAGAGCAAATCGTGTTGAGCACGATAAAAAGAGAATCGGTTTAATAGCCCTAGTTGCTATCTTTTCAGTAAGTATTTGTGTCCTTGGTTCAATGATTGGATACAAAATATATACAAAGCAAAGTTTCGAACAAAAAGTTGAATCTCTCAAGAAAGAGAAAGATGATCAATTGAGTGAGGGAAATCAGAAGGAACATTTTCGTAAGGGTCAAGCCGAAGTGATTGCCTATTATCCTCTACAAGGGGAGCAAGTGATTTCATCTGTAAAAGAAATCATGACACAGGATATTAAAGAAAATCTGGAAGACAAGGAAAATCTGGTTTTTTATTATACGGAGAAACAGGATTCGACTTTAAAAGGGATTGTCAACCGAAGTGTGATGAAACAAGTCTATGATTTAACTTCGTCAAAAGTTGAAGAAACTGAAAAAACTAGTCTAGCGAAAGTGCATTTGACAGAAGACGGTAAACCTTTTACCCTTGATCAACTATTTTCAGATGCTAGTAAGGCCAAAGAGAAACTGATAAAAGAACTGACTTCTTTTTTACAGGATAAGAAATTGGAGCAAGAAAAGATTGATCAGATTGTTAAAAGCTTCTCTGATCAAGACTTGTCTGCATGGAACTTTGATTATAAGGATAGCCAAATTATCCTTTATCCAAGTCAATCAGTGGAAAATCTAGACGAGATTGCCTTGCCAGTATCTAGTTTCTTTGAGGTCATTCAGTCCTCTTATCTATTAGATAAGGATGCCGAACTTTACAAGGCTTATTATGAAAAGAAAAATCGTAAAGTAGTAGCCTTGACTTTTGATGATGGCCCGAATCCTGCAACGACAAATCAAGCCTTAGATACTCTTTCTAAGTATGGTATCAAGGCAACTTTCTTTGTTTTAGGTAAGAATGTTTCTGGAAATGAAGAGATTTTGAAACGCATGAAAGCAGATGGTCATGTCATTGGGAACCATAGTTGGAGCCATCCAGTGCTGTCAAAACTTTCGCTTGACGAAGCCAAAAAACAAATAACTGATACTGAGGATGCGCTAACTAAGGTGCTGGGCTCTAGTTCTAAACTCATGCGTCCACCTTATGGAGCCATTACAGATGACATTCGCAATAGCCTTGATTTGAGCTTTATTATGTGGGATGTGGATAGTCTGGACTGGAAGAACAAAAATGAAGCAGCGATTTTGACAGAAATTCAACGCGAAGTTAAGAATGGTTCTATTATTCTCATGCATGATATCCATGCTGAGACGGTCAATGCTCTACCGAAGGTTATTGACTATTTGAAAGGTCAAGGTTATGACTTTGTGACAATTCCAGATTTGTTAGATACTCGTCTTAAAGCCCACCAGCTCTACTACGACCGCAATCAATAATACACAAAATCTAAAGAGATAAGTTTTCCTTGAAAATTTGGCTCTTTGGATTTTCTTCTAATATAGAAAGGAAAAATAATGAAATCTTATACTTTAAACAATGGCGTTACAATTCCAGTTCTAGGATTCGGAACCTGGAAAGCTGAAAATGGAGAGATTGCCTACCAAGCAGTTTTAGAGGCTTTGAATGCGGGCTATCGCCACATCGATACGGCTGCCATCTATAAAAATGAAGAAAGCGTTGGTCGTGCTATTCAAGATAGTGGCGTTCCGCGTGAGGAAATTTTTGTAACCAGTAAATTGTGGAATACAAACCACACCTATGAGCAAGCTCGTCAGGCTTTTGAAGAGTCTTTAGAGAAGCTGGGTTTGAATTATTTGGATTTGTATCTGATTCATTGGCCGAACCCAAAACCTCTCAGAGAGAATGACCAATGGAAAATCCGAAATGCGGAAGTTTGGAGAGCGATGGAAGACCTCTATCAAGAAGGTAAACTCCGTGCTATCGGTGTTAGTAATTTTCTTCCCCATCATTTGGATGCCTTGCTTGAAACAACAAAAATTCTTCCAGCGGTCAATCAAATTCGCTTGGCGCCAGGTGTGTATCAAGAGGAAGTTGTAACTTATTGTCGAGAAAAAGGAATTTTATTGGAAGCTTGGGGACCTTTTGGTCAGGGAGAATTATTTGATAGCAAGGAAGTCCAAGAAATCGCAGCAAATCACGAAAAATCGGTTGCCCAGATAGCCTTGGCCTGGAGCTTAGCAGAAGGATTTTTACCACTTCCAAAATCTGTCACAGCATCTCGTATTCAGGCTAATCTTGATTGCTTTGGAATTGAACTGAGTCATGAGGAGCTAGAAACCTTAAAAACGATAGCTGTCCAGTCGGGTGCTCCACGAGTTGATGATATGGATTTCTAGAAAATCATAAAAAGAATTGTACATTCTTCTGATTTTTGATATAATAGTCAGCAGGAAAGAAAGTCTTATGGCGTTCTTCAAGCGAGCTTGGGATAGTGGGAGCCAAGTAGAGCAAAATAAAGTGCTGGCGCTTTCTGTAGTATTTTCAAAAACAATGAAGTAATAAATTAGGGTGGAACCGCGTTTCTGACGCCCCTAGTCGCAAGGCTTGGGTGTTGAAATTCGGTTCTTTTTGAATTTCGTCTAATACCTAAGTGGAAAGGAGCATCGTGCTTAAAGGATCTTGTTTATGTAAAGCAGTCACCTACACTTTAGATGAAGAATTGTCGGAAATAGTTTTTTGCCATTGCTCATTCTGTAGGAAAGTAACTGCGTCAGCCTACACAGTTAATGCCAAAGTTAGCAGCAAAAATCTGGTATTGTATGGAGAAGAGAAGTTGGTTACCTATAGTTCATCTCCAGGGAAACAACGTTATTACTGCCAGAACTGTCACAGTCAAATTTTCACTACTCAAGAAAATATACCAGAAGTTTGTGCTTTGAAATTAGGTACAATAGATGAATGCGATCAGAATTTACAAACTGTTCCCAAACGTCATATTTTTCAGGACCCAGCTTTTTCTTGGTTGCTTGATGAATAAAGCTAAAAAGATAATATAAATTAAAGGAGTAAACAATGTCTAAAAAATTGACTTTCCACTGCGTCAGTGGCAGAAACCTCCTTATAGTCGGACTGCCCCACGCTCAGTACTAGAGTGCCTGAGCTAGACGCAGTACTAACTCGTCTTGCCTCGTATGATCGACGAGGCAGACTCGTGTCGCAAGTAATTTATATAAAAAGGAGTAAACAATGTCTAAAAAATTAACATTTCAAGAAATTATTTTGACTTTGCAACAATTTTGGAATGACCAAGGTTGTATGCTTATGCAGGCCTATGACAACGAAAAAGGTGCGGGAACCATGAGTCCTTACACTTTCCTTCGTGCTATCGGACCTGAACCATGGAATGCAGCGTATGTAGAGCCATCACGTCGTCCTGCTGACGGTCGCTACGGGGAAAACCCTAACCGTCTGTACCAACACCACCAATTCCAAGTGGTTATGAAGCCTTCTCCATCAAATATCCAAGAACTTTACCTTGAATCTTTGGAAAAATTGGGAATCAATCCTTTAGAGCACGATATTCGTTTCGTTGAGGATAACTGGGAAAATCCATCAACTGGTTCAGCTGGTCTTGGTTGGGAAGTTTGGCTTGACGGGATGGAAATTACTCAGTTTACTTATTTCCAACAAGTGGGTGGATTGGCAACTGGCCCTGTGACTGCTGAAGTTACTTATGGTTTGGAACGCTTGGCTTCTTATATCCAAGAGGTTGATTCTGTCTATGATATCGAATGGGCCGATGGTGTAAAATACGGAGAAATTTTTATCCAGCCTGAGTACGAGCACTCAAAATATTCATTTGAAATTTCGGACCAAGAAATGTTGCTTGAAAACTTTGATAAGTTTGAAAAAGAAGCTGGTCGTGCCTTGGAAGAGGGCTTGGTTCACCCTGCCTATGACTATGTTCTCAAATGTTCACACACATTTAACCTACTTGATGCGCGTGGTGCTGTATCTGTAACAGAGCGCGCAGGCTATATCGCTCGTATCCGTAACTTGGCCCGTGTCGTAGCTAAAACCTTTGTCGCAGAACGCAAACGCCTAGGCTACCCACTTTTAGATGAAGCAACACGAGCTAAACTCTTAGCAGAAGACGCAGAATAGTGAGTAATACTGTGCTCTAAAATCGTTAGAGGCAAGTCGAAGACTTGCTAGAGGGATATGCACCGCTGTACTGTTATGTGGGGATTTTTGAAACCTTAGGTTCAAAAATCAGTCAGCTAAATCCACTTTGATGAGACTGTTGGAAATCTTGATCAATTTAGCATTAGATTTCCCTACAGACTCACAAAGTTAGTTAGCGACGTCCCCAGTACCTAAGGTGCATATCAAAAAAAGATTGAAGAAAATGTAAAGGAAAAAACATGACAAAAAACTTATTAGTAGAACTTGGTCTTGAAGAATTACCAGCCTATGTTGTCACACCAAGTGAAAAACAACTGGGCGAAAAAATGGCAGCCTTCCTCAAGGAAAACCGCCTGTCTTTTGAAGCTATTCAAACCTTCTCAACACCACGTCGTTTGGCTATTCGTGTAACTGGTCTTGCAGACAAACAGTCTGATTTGACAGAAGATTTCAAGGGACCAGCAAAGAAAATTGCCTTGGATAGTGATGGAAACTTCACCAAAGCAGCTCAAGGATTTGTCCGTGGGAAAGGCTTGACAGTTGAAGATATTGAATTCCGTGAAATCAAGGGTGAAGAATATGTCTATGTTACCAAGGAAGAAGTGGGCCAACCAGTTGAGAACATTGTTCCAAGTGTAGTAGACGTCTTGAAGTCATTGACCTTCCCTGTCAGCATGCACTGGGCTAACAACACTTTTGAGTATATCCGCCCTGTACACACTTTGACAGTTCTCTTGGACGAGCAAGAGTTTGATTTGGATTTCCTTGATATCAAGGGAGATCGTGTGAGTCGTGGTCATCGTTTCTTGGGACAAGAAACTAAGATTCAGTCAGCCTTGAGCTATGAAGAAGACCTTCGTAAGCAGTTTGTAATCGCAGATCCACGTGAACGTGAGCAAATGATTGTTGACCAAATCAAGGAAATTGAGGCAAAACATGGTGTACGTATCGAAATTGATGCGGATTTGCTTAACGAAGTCTTGAACTTGGTTGAATACCCAACTGCTTTTATGGGAAGTTTTGATGCTAAATATCTTGAAGTTCCAGAAGAAGTCTTGGTGACTTCGATGAAGGAACACCAACGTTACTTTGTTGTTCGTGATCAAGATGGAAAACTCTTGCCAAACTTCATTTCTGTTCGTAACGGAAATGCAGAGCATTTGGAAAATGTTATCAAAGGAAATGAAAAAGTCTTGGTAGCTCGTTTAGAAGACGGTGAATTCTTCTGGCGTGAAGACCAAAAATTGGTGATTTCAGACCTTGTTGAAAAATTAAACAATGTCACCTTCCATGAGAAGATTGGTTCCCTTCGTGAGCACATGATTCGTACGGGTCAAATCGCTGTACTTTTGGCAGAAAAAGCTGGTTTGTCAGTGGATGAAACAGTTGACCTAGCTCGCGCAGCTGCCATTTACAAGTTTGACTTGTTGACAGGTATGGTTGGTGAATTTGACGAACTCCAAGGAATTATGGGTGAGAAATATGCCCTTCTTGCTGGTGAAACTCCAGCAGTTGCAGCTGCTATTCGTGAACACTATATGCCTACATCAGCTGAAGGAGAGCTTCCAGAGAGCAAGGTCGGTGCAGTGCTTGCCATTGCAGACAAATTGGATACGATTTTGAGTTTCTTCTCAGTAGGTTTGATTCCATCAGGTTCTAATGACCCTTATGCCCTTCGTCGTGCGACCCAAGGTGTGGTTCGTATCTTGGATGCCTTTGGTTGGCACATCGCTATGGATGAGCTGATTGATAGCCTTTATGCATTGAATTTTGACAGCTTGACTTATGAAAATAAAGCTGAAGTTATGGACTTTATCAAGGCTCGTGTTGATAAGATGATGGGTTCTACTCCAAAAGATATCAAGGAAGCCGTTCTTGCAGGATTAAACTTCGTTGTGGCGGATATGTTGGAAGCAGCAAGTGCTCTCGTAGAAGCAAGCAAGGAAGAAGACTTCAAACCATCTGTTGAATCACTTTCTCGTGCTTTTAATTTGGCTGAGAAGGCAGAAGGAGTTGCCACAGTTGATTCAGCTCTCTTTGAAAATGATCAAGAAAAAACCTTGGCTGAAGCAGTAGATACGCTTGTTTTATCAGGTTCTGCAAGTCAGCAATTGAAACAACTCTTTGCGCTTAGTCCAGTTATTGATGCTTTCTTTGAGAATACCATGGTAATGGCAGAAGATCAGGCTGTCCGTCAAAATCGTTTGGCTATCTTGTCTCATTTAACTCAAAAAGCAGCTAAACTTGCTCGTTTTAACCAAATTAACACTAAATAAAATTTGATAAACGAACTTTATCTTATCACAAAGGAGAAGAAATGGATCAGAAAAAAAATTGATCGTATCAACGAGCTTGCTAAAAAGAAAAAAGCAGAAGGCTTGACACCAGAAGAAAAAGTGGAACAAGCTAAAACTACGTGAGGAGTACATCGAAGGTTATCGTCGCTCTGTTCGTCACCACATTGAGGGAATCAAAATTGTGGATGAAGAAGGAAACGATGTTACACCAGAAAAACTACGCCAAGTCCAACGTGAAAAAGGTTTACATGGTCGTAGTCTTGATGACCCAAATTCATAATAATACTCTTCGAAAATCAAATTCAAACCACGTCAGCTTCACCTTGCCGTACTTAAGTACAGCCTGCGGCTAGCTTCCTAGTTTGCTCTTTGATTTTCATTGAGTATAAGTATTCTTTCTTTTAAGAAGGATAGATGAAATAATAACCAAAAGACTAGCAATTTGTGTTTGCTAGTCTTTTTTCGTTAAAAAAGGAACCAAGATGGTTCCTAAAGTTATTAGTTACTTGCGCCAGATGTAGCGTCTGCGCCACCACCGTGACCACCGGCATCACCTGCATCAGAAGCTCCAGATGTAGCATCTGCATCGCCGTGACCATGTCCGCCAGCAGGAGCTGCAGCATTTCCACCGACTAAACGTTGACCAGTTGTATTGAGGTACCAGTCAAGCCATGGTTGGAAATTAAAGATAATTTCATTAATTCCAGCATATGAACCATCTGGGTAGTACATTGCTTGGTAATTATGGGTATTAATAACACCTTCAGGTGTTCCTGGCACAATTGTACGGACATATTCTTGATCCCCGTTACGCAATACGCCGACAACCCATTCAACGTTTTTCATTCTAGAATCAGGCAATGTACCGTGTACTGTTCCTAATCTATTTCCTGATTGAGCACGTACACGTTTACCAAACATTGTATCTGGGTCTTGGTGGGCGTTATTAAAGTACAAGAATTGATTGTTATCATCTGCAAATGTCAATTCAAATGGCATTGCTTTCAAGAACATATCAAGTTGGTTAACTGTCAAGATACCGTGGTCTAATTTAACGTAAGTATCTCCAGAAACAGCTCCAACAAGTTCAGCAGCTTTTTCTACCCATTCAGGATCATCTGGATCAACACCTTGGATGGTAGTTGCAATTGAATTTGTACAATATAAATCTTCTGGCTCAATTGGTTTTGGTTTTTTCAATTTTGAAACGACTCCCACATATTTTACAAAGTTGTCCAAGCATGTTTCAAGGAAATTAACAGTTCCTTCATTCGTGATATTTCCATTAACATCAAAAGCTTCTTTAGCTTTACCAAGAAGGAATTCATTTCCTGGAAGAGTGTAGGCATTGACACCTGGAGCGTCAAGAATCTTACGAAGGTGAACTTGGGCACGAGAAGTACCTTGGTCGTAGTAAGAAGCACCCACAATCATGACTGGTTTGTTTTCAAATGGATGAACTTCATATGAAAGCCATTCAAGAACAGATTTTAGAGAAGCTGAGATTGTATGGTTGTGCTCAGGCGTAGCAATGATAACACCATCAGCACGTGTAATTTTGTTATATAAATAACGTAATTGGAAACTTTCGTCCCATTTTTCGTCTTGGTTAAACATTGGAACTTCATCAATTTCAAGAACTTCTAATTCAAATTTGAGTTTGAAGTGACGACGGATGAATTCCAAGAGTTTACGGTTATATGATTGATCGTAGTTTGATCCTACAAGTCCAACAAATTTCATTCTTTTTGGTCTCCTATCTTACAAATTTTCCCAGTCAAAGTCTTCGGCATCTTTGCGAAGTAGTGCTTGTGCGTTACGCAATTTTTCTGTGATTTTTACAAAGATACGGAAGTCGTCAAAAGTAGCATCCAGTTTTTTGATAACATCAAGATCCACTAGGTCTCCACTTGGGTTGAAGGCTTGAAGAGAATGTGAAAGCAAGAATTCATCTGGAAGGACACTTGCTTTAATTTCTGGAGCATTCAAGATTTGGCGAAGTTGTAATTGGGCACGTGATGAACCAAGCGTACCGTAAGAAGCACCAGTAATCATGATTGGTTTGTTCAAAAGTGGGTAAATACCGTATGACAACCAAGCAAGAGCGCTCATCAAAACAGCTGGGATAGAGTGGTCATACTCAGGAGTACCGATAATAACGCCATCTGCCTCTTCAATTTTAGCAGCAATTTCTAAAATTTCAACAGGTACTTGCTTGTCGGCTGGTTTATTGAAGACAGGAATGTCTTTAATTTCAACAAGTTCAATTTCAGCTTTTTCAGCAAAGTGTTTTTGCATGTATTGAAGCAATTGGCGGTTTGTAGAACGTTTTGAATTTGTTCCAACAATAGCAATAAGTTTTAACATGAGATTTCCTTTCTCTTTTTACATAATACGATTTTAAAACTCCATTGAAACATCTATTTCTATAGAGTTGGAATTCCTGAAGAACAGCTTAGGTAACCTTCCTTATCGATGAGGATAGCTTCGATGCCCTCTAAACTTTCGACTTGCCAGAGGATAGAAGCAGGTCTTTCTCCAAAGAGTCGAGTTGTCCAGATTTCACCATCAACTGATTTATCAGAGATAATTGTGAGACTAGCAAGTTCCGTTTCAACAGGATATCCTGTTTGGCTGTCAAAAATATGATGGTAATCTTTTCCATCGACAGTCAGGTGACGTTCATAAATGCCTGAAGTCACGACAGATTTATTGACAACAGGGATGGTCATTAAGTGATTTCCCCTCGGATTGGCTGGATCTTGAATCCCGATTTGCCAAGGTTGATTTCCTCTTGCCTGATTTTTTCCAATGGTCAGGATATTCCCTCCCAGATTGATCAAGGCAGATGTCACTCCCTCTTCTCTCAGAAATTGGGCAACTTTATCCGCACTATAACCCTTGGCTAAACAACCAAGATCAATCTTCATTCCTTTCTGTTTTAAAAACACAGTGCAAGTGGAAGAATCTAACTCGATATAATGAGGATTGATTAAAGGAAGTACCGATTCAATTTCTTGAGGTTGTGCGACCTTGGCATCCGAAAAACCGATGCGCCAGGTTTGAATTAAGGGACCAATACTGATGTTGAGATGGCTAGAGGGCGCTAGGCTATGCTCTAAACCAAGTGAAATCAGTTCAAACAGGTCTGGATGAACCTTGACAGGAGCTATTCCAGCTTGATAATTGATTTCCATCAACTCAGATTCTTGGCTATTGGCGTTGAAGCGGTATTCGAGCTCTTTGAGCAAATCAAAGGATTTTTGGAGCAAGATATCTGCTCGCTCATCCACTAATGAAATAGTGATAGTGGTTCCCATTAGCCGTTCGGAATGTGAACTAAGAGGCAAGCTACCAACTCCTTTCTCTTATGAAAAGAAGGCTGAAATATAGTAAATTTATATTAAATTTAACCCCTTACATTTTCTTTCCATGATACTAGCATACCATAAAGTCAGCGTTTTCACAAATAAAATTTGTAAAGTTGTCAAGAAATATGCTCAGAAAATATAAAGAGTAATTGTAAGAAAGGCTGATAAAATACAGATTATTTACACTTTTTTACAAAAAAATCGGGAAAATTAGCTAAACTCTTGTAAACGCTAACAGTAAATGTTATACTAGAAGAGTAAATTTTAAATTAAAGGTAGGAATTTTTCTATGAGTAAAATCGTTGTAGTTGGTGCTAACCACGCTGGTACAGCATGTATTAATACTATGTTGGATAATTTTGGTAATGAGAACGAAATCGTTGTATTTGACCAAAACTCTAACATCTCTTTCTTAGGATGTGGAATGGCACTTTGGATCGGTGAACAAATTGACGGTGCTGAAGGCTTGTTCTATTCTGATAAAGAAAAATTGGAAGCTAAAGGTGCTAAGGTTTACATGAACTCACCAGTTCTTTCAATCGACTATGATAACAAGTAGTTACAGCAGAAGTTGAAGGGAAAGAGCACAAAGAATCATACGAGAAATTGATTTTCGCTACAGGTTCTACACCAATCTTGCCACCAATCGAAGGTGTTGAAATTGTTAAAGGAAACCGCGAATTTAAAGCAACTCTTGAAAATGTACAATTCGTTAAATTGTACCAAAACGCTGAAGAAGTGATTCACAAATTGTCTGATAAGAGTCAGCACCTTGACCGTATCGCCGTTGTTGGTGGTGGTTATATCGGTGTTGAACTTGCTGAAGCCTTTGAACGTCTTGGAAAAGAAGTTGTCCTTGTTGATATCGTTGATACTGTCTTGAACGGTTACTATGACAAAGACTTCACACAAATGATGGCGAAGAACTTGGAAGACCACAACATCCGCTTGGCGCTTGGTCAAACTGTTAAAGCAATTGAGGGTGACGGTAAAGTTGAACGCTTGATTACTGATAAAGAAACTTTCGATGTGGATATGGTTATCCTTGCAGTTGGTTTCCGTCCAAACACAGCCCTTGCTGATGGAAAAATTGAACTCTTCCGCAACGGTGCCTTCCTTGTAGACAAGAAACAAGAAACATCTATCCCAGGCGTTTTCGCAGTAGGTGACTGTGCGACTGTTTATGACAACGCTCGTAAAGACACTAGCTACATCGCTCTTGCTTCAAATGCTGTTCGTACTGGTATCGTTGGTGCATATAACGCATGTGGACATGAATTGGAAGGAATCGGTGTTCAAGGTTCAAATGGTATCTCAATCTACGGTCTTCACATGGTTTCAACTGGTTTGACTCTTGAAAAAGCTAAAGCTGCTGGTTACAACGCAACTGAAACAGGCTTTAACGATCTTCAAAAACCAGAATTTATGAAGCATGACAACCATGAAGTTGCCATCAAGATTGTCTTTGACAAAGATAGCCGTGAAATTCTTGGTGCACAAATGGTTTCACACGATTCTGCAATTAGCATGGGAATCCACATGTTCTCACTTGCTATCCAAGAGCATGTGACAATTGATAAATTGGCATTGACAGACTTATTCTTCTTGCCACACTTCAACAAACCATACAACTACATCACAATGGCTGCCCTTACAGCTGAAAAATAAAAATGAATGAGCTATCTGGCCTTAAGTTAAGGCCAGATAGTTTTTTAACCATTCTGTACCCACACAATTACGTTTTTTTTTATCTTGTGATTCATTCTAATCTAACATAAAATGAAATGGTAGCTACCAATACAAATAATGAGGATAAAGAAATGACTGAAAATCGTTATGAACTAAATAAAAACTTGGCACAGATGCTCAAGGGTGGGGTTATCATGGATGTGCAAAATCCTGAACAGGCCCGTATTGCAGAAGCTGCTGGTGCGGCTGCTGTTATGGCCTTGGAGCGGATTCCAGCTGATATCCGTGCAGCTGGTGGTGTTTCCCGTATGAGCGATCCAAAGATGATTAAGGAAATTCAAGAAGCGGTTAGCATTCCAGTAATGGCCAAGGTCAGAATCGGGCATTTTGTTGAAGCTCAGATTTTAGAGGCTATTGAGATTGACTATATCGATGAGAGTGAAGTTTTATCTCCAGCTGACGACCGTTTCCATGTGGACAAGAAAGAATTCCAAGTTCCTTTTGTCTGTGGAGCTAAGGACTTGGGTGAAGCCTTGCGTCGTATCGCTGAAGGTGCTTCTATGATTCGTACAAAAGGAGAACCGGGGACAGGGGATATCGTCCAAGCTGTTCGTCATATGCGTATGATGAATCAGGAAATTCGTCGCATTCAAAATCTACGCGAGGACGAACTTTATGTTGCTGCCAAGGACTTGCAAGTTCCTGTAGAATTGGTTCAATATGTCCATGAGTATGGGAAATTGCCAGTTGTAAACTTTGCGGCTGGAGGCGTTGCAACGCCAGCAGATGCTGCGCTGATGATGCAATTAGGGGCAGAGGGCGTCTTTGTCGGTTCAGGTATTTTTAAGTCAGGCGATCCTGTTAAACGGGCCAGTGCCATTGTTAAGGCTGTGACTAACTTCCGTAATCCTCAAATTCTAGCTCAAATCTCTGAAGATCTAGGAGAAGCTATGGTTGGTATTAATGAAAATGAAATTCAAATTCTCATGGCAGAGCGAGGAAAATAGATGAAAATCGGAATATTGGCCTTGCAAGGTGCCTTTGCAGAACATGCAAAAGTACTAGCTCAATTAGGTGTCGAGAGTGTTGAAATCAGAAATTTAGAGGATTTTCAGCAAAATCAGAGTGACTTGTCGGGTTTGATATTACCTGGAGGAGAGTCTACAACCATGGGCAAGCTCTTACGAGACCAAAACATGCTGATTCCCATTCGAGAAGCCATACTTTCTGGACTTCCCGTTTTTGGTACTTGCGCAGGCTTGATTCTCTTAGCTAAGGAAATTACTTCTCAGGAAGAGAGTCATCTAAGAACTATGGATATGGTGGTCGAGCGCAATGCCTATGGGCGCCAATTAGGAAGTTTCTACACGGAAGCAGAATGTAAGGGAGTCGGTCAGATTCCAATGACTTTTATTCGCGGTCCGATTATCAGTAGTGTTGGAGAAGATGTAGAAATTCTAGCAACAGTTGACAATCAAATCGTTGCAGCCCAAGAAAAAAATATGTTGGTAACTTCTTTTCATCCAGAATTGACTGATGATGTGCGCTTGCACCAGTACTTTATTAATATGTGTAAAGAAAAAAAGTTGAGATTGAATTTCTCAACTTTTTTACATGTAATAAACAATAGCGATGTATTGGAGGGCAGATGCTGCTAGGATAAAGAGATGCCAAATCATGTGGAAATAAGGTTTTTTCTTGGCGTAAAATCCAGCCCCAACTGTATAACAGAGTCCGCCAGTTACCATGAGACTCCAGAAAATTGGTGTCGTTTGACTGATGATGGCAGGAATGATAGTTAGAACCAACCAGCCCATAATCAGGTAAAGAGCAAGGCTGAATTTCTCATTGACCTTTTTAGCAAAGATTTTATAGAGAATACCAAAGATGGTCGTTCCCCACTGGATGGCAATAATTAGATAGCCAAACCAGTTATTCATCAAGGTTAAGACGACTGGCGTATAAGAGCCTGCGATAGCCACATAAATCATAGAATGGTCAATAATTCGCAAGACGTATTTGTGGGTCGAACCATAGGCCATAGAGTGGTAAATGGTGGATGAGAGGAACATGAGAAAGAGACTGATGACGAAAATGGAAACGCCGATAGAGGATAAAAATCCGTGTGCTTCGTAACTATAGGTGGATGAAATAGGGAGTAAGATGAGCATTGTGACTGCACCTACGGCATGGGTCACGCTATTAGCAATCTCCTCTCCAAAACTGAGTTGTTTGCTGAGTTTAAGACTAGTGTTCATTGGATTACCTCCTCTTGAGTATGATCGATTAAGTCTAGAGTTTGGTGATAGAGTTTAACGGTTTGGCAGCTGGTTTGGATAATGGGGTTAGCTGGATCAATTCCTTGGTTCATGTAGTTTACAAAAGCATCGTAGAGTTGGTCTGAACTTGCTTGACTTTGTAGAGTATTCAGTGTCTGTGCTATTTCTTGAATAGAAAATACAGACTTGAGGGTTGTGATAGCAATCAAACGTGCAATCTGTTGGCGTTGGTATTTTTTCTTGTCAGGCTTTGTCAGGTAACCATGTTTGACATAGTTATTGACCATAGATGCTGTCAGGCCCTTGTCTTTATCAGGATTGATAGGGGCGCAGACCTGATTGACATAAAGCAAAACCTGGTCCAGATAGAGGTCAATATTTGGAATTTCTGCCCATTTGGGGTAGGAAAAATCAGTTTTCATTTCCGACTCCTTTTTATCTAGTTTTGATAACTAGATTATAAAATAATAAAAATAGAAAGTCAAGTTTTAACTGCTTGTGAAAAGGCTTAAATTATGCTATGATGGGAGAAACTAGTCAGAAAAGAGGAGAAAAGATGGAAATTCGTTTAGCTTTTCCAAATGAAGTAGATGCCATCATGCAGGTGATGGAGGATGCTAAAAAATGTTTAGCAGATGCTGGTAGTGACCAGTGGCAAAATGGCTATCCAAATGCTGATATTATTATTGAAGATATTATCTCAGGTCAAGCCTACGTCGCCTTGGAAGAGGGAGAACTACTAGCTTATGCAGCTGTTACCAAGAGTCCAGAGGCAGTCTATGAAGCCATTTATGAAGGAAAATGGCAAGCTGGAGAGTCAGAGCACCTAGTCTTTCACCGTATTGCTGTGGCTGCAGATGTGCAGGGACAAGGAGTTGCTCAAACCTTCTTAGAGGGCTTGATTGAAGGTTTTGACTATCTTGATTTTCGTTCAGATACGCATGCTGAAAACAAGGTCATGCAACATATTTTTGAAAAACTTGGTTTTAAACGGGTTGGTAAGGTTCCAGTTGATGGCGAACGCTTGGCCTATCAAAAATTGAAGAAATAATGCAAAAGAAGTACGTAAAAATGCGCTACTTTTCGCCAATAGGAACCTTGTCTTTGGTTGCCGACGAGCAACATCTGTATGGCATTTGGGTGCAGGAGCAGAAGCATTTTGAGAGGGGACTAGGGTATGAAATAATAGAAGAAGTTGTTAGTCATCCCATTTTAGACCCAGTTATTGCTTGCTTAGATGCTTACTTTAAAGGCAAGCCTCAGGATTTATCCAACCTGCCCTTGGCTCCAATCGGAACGGATTTTGAAAAGCGAGTTTGGTCCTATTTACAGGAAATTCCTTATGGTCAGACAGTGACCTATGGACAAATAGCCCAAGACCTGCAAGTGGCTTCTGCCCAAGCAATTGGTGGAGCAGTGGGGCGCAATCCGTGG
This sequence comes from uncultured Streptococcus sp., assembly GCA_927910965.1. Classification (GTDB taxonomy): domain Bacteria; phylum Bacillota; class Bacilli; order Lactobacillales; family Streptococcaceae; genus Streptococcus. The sequence continues at coordinate 3,369 of CAKMOM010000121.1, read as the reverse complement.
TCTATCCTAGTACCTTGTCATCGGGTGCTGGGAGCGGGCAAGCGTCTGACAGGTTATGCTGCAGGAATGGAAAAGAAAGCATGGCTATTGGAGCATGAAGGCGCAGATTTTAAAGAGATAAACAATAGAAAGTAAAAGACATGTTAGAATTTATCGAATACCCAAAATGTTCAACTTGTAAAAAAGCAAAACAAGAATTAAATCAACTCGGTGTGGACTATAAAGCCGTCCACATCGTCGAAGAAACACCTAGCCAAGAAGTTATTTTAAACTGGCTAGAGACCTCAGGTTTCGAGTTGAAGCAATTTTTCAACACCAGTGGGATCAAATACCGTGAATTAGGGCTGAAAGATAAGGTAGGAAGCCTGTCAAACCAAGAAGCGGCTGAGTTGCTAGCAAGTGACGGTATGTTGTTAAAACGACCCATTTTAGTAGAAAATGGAACTGTTAAGCAAATCGGTTATCGAAAACCTTATGAAGAATTGGGATTGAAATAGTTTTTATCTATCTCTTTGATAGATAAAAATATATAACCTCCCTGTTTCAAAGTATGATAAACTAGTAGGTAGACAAAGTCTGTACCTGACCGTAGCAAATAATTTCATTGACGGCAGAAGTATGGTAGAATGAATCATTATCAGGAGAGGATGTTTTTATGAATGTTACAACGATTTTAGCATCAGATTGGTACCAAAACTTGATGCAATTGATTCCGGATGGCAAGCTTTTTAGCTTGCGTTCGGTCTTTGATGGAATCCCGAGAATTGTCCAACAACTTCCAATAACGATTATGTTGACCATTGGTGGTGCTCTTTTTGGCTTGGTTTTGGCGCTTCTTTTTGCCATTGTGAAGATCAATCGTGTCAAAATTTTATACCCCTTGCAGGCCTTCTTTGTTAGCTTCTTAAAAGGGACACCGATTTTGGTGCAACTCATGTTGACCTACTACGGAATTCCTTTGGCTTTGAAAGCTCTCAATCAGCAATGGGGAACTGGTTTCAATATCAATGCGATTCCAGCCGCTGCTTTTGCGATTGTCGCCTTTGCTTTCAATGAAGCAGCTTATGCGAGTGAAACCATTCGTGCAGCCATTCTCTCAGTCAATCCTGGTGAGATTGAGGCGGCACGCAGTCTGGGTATGACCCGAGCACAAGTTTATCGTCGCGTAATTATTCCAAATGCAGCCGTTGTGGCAACTCCAACCTTAATCAATTCCCTCATCGGCTTGACCAAAGGAACTTCCCTAGCCTTTAGTGCGGGTGTTGTGGAAGTATTTGCCCAAGCTCAGATTCTGGGTGGAGCTGATTATCGTTACTTTGAGCGCTTCATCTCCGTTGCCCTTGTTTATTGGGTAGTCAATATCGGAATTGAAAGCCTCGGTCGTTTCATCGAGAGAAAAATGGCTATTTCTGCACCCGATACAGTGCAAACAGATGTGAAAGGAGACCTTCGTTAATGATTAAGATTTCGAATTTAAGCAAATCCTTTTCAGGACAGACTGTCTTGGATCATCTGGACTTAGATATTCAAAAAGGGGAAGTTGTAGCCTTGATTGGTTCTTCAGGAGCTGGAAAATCAACTTTTCTTCGTAGTCTCAATTATCTTGAAACTCCTGACAGTGGATCAATTCAGATTGATGATTTCTCAGTTGATTTTTCTAAAATCACTCAGGAAGAAATCCTGGCCCTACGCCGCAAGCTGTCCATGGTTTTCCAACAGTTTAATTTGTTTGAACGCCGAACAGCACTTGATAATGTAAAAGAAGGCTTGGTTGTTGTCAAGAAATTGTCTGACCAAGAAGCGACTAAGATTGCCAAGGAAGAGTTGGCTAAAGTTGGGCTTTCTGATCGTGAAAACCATTATCCTCGACATTTATCAGGTGGACAGAAGCAACGGGTTGCCTTGGCGCGTGCTCTTGCTATGAAACCAGATGTCTTGCTCTTAGACGAACCAACTTCAGCTCTTGACCCAGAATTGGTCGGTGAAGTAGAGAAGTCTATTGCAGATGCTGCTAAGTCAGGTCAAACCATGATTTTGGTTAGTCATGATATGTCCTTTGTAGCCCAAGTGGCTGATAAGATTCTCTTCCTAGATAAGGGGAAAATCATTGAGTCTGGAACACCGGATGAGATTATCCACCATCCTAAAGAAGAACGAACAAAAGAATTCTTCGCTAGTTACAAACGAACTTATATTTGATATAATAGATAAAGGAAAACTCAGTTAGATGGACTAGCTGAGTTTACTCTTTAAAAAAGATAGAAATGAGAGAAATCATGCTACTGCAACTATTTTCTTTATATTTCGAGAGTTTGATCTTGACCACCATCCTCGTCCTGATTTTTTTAGGGATTTGGATTGGACTGAGAGCCATGTCGGGAGTTGATAAGACAGCCAAGGCTCGCCAAGCCCATCTCTATGATATGATTATGATTGGGGTCTTGGTTATTCCAGTATTATCCTTTGCGGTTATGAGTTTAATTCTTGTTTTCAAGGCATAATCCTTGCATGATTGACAAGAAAGAGTTAGAATAAAGATAGTTACAACAAGAAAGAAGGAAACTATATGTACGATACTATTATTATCGGTGCTGGACCTGCAGGGATGACTGCGGCCTTATACGCTGCTCGAAGCAATCTAAAAGTAGCCTTGATTGAAGGTGGTCTGCCAGGTGGTCAGATGAATAATACATCTGATATTGAAAATTACCCTGGATACGCTAATATTAGTGGGCCAGAATTGGCTGAAAAGATGTTTGAACCGCTTGAAAATCTTGGTGTTGAGCATATTTATGGTTATGTTGAAAATGTAGAAGACCATGGTGATTTTAAGAAAGTGATGACCGATGACCAAACATATGAAACACGTACAGTTATCGTAGCAACTGGTTCTAAACACCGTCCTTTGGGAGTACCTGGAGAAGAAGAACTGAACAGTCGTGGTGTTTCTTACTGTGCTGTGTGTGATGGTGCTTTCTTCCGTGACCAAGATTTGTTGGTAGTCGGTGGTGGAGATTCAGCTGTTGAAGAAGCCCTCTTCTTGACTCGTTTTGCTAAGACTGTGACCATTGTTCACCGTCGTGACCAACTTCGTGCTCAAAAGGTTTTACAAGACCGCGCCTTTGCGAATGAGAAAATCAGCTTTATCTGGGATTCTGTAGTCAAGGAAATCAAAGGTGAAAACCGAGTAGAATCTGTCGTTTTTGAAAATGTGAAAACAGGTCAAGTGACAGAACAAGCCTTCGGTGGCGTCTTTATCTATGTTGGCTTGGACCCTCTTAGCGATTTTGTTAAAGAATTGAATATCCAAGATAAGGCAGGCTGGATTGTGACAGATAACCACATGAAAACTGCAGTTGACGGTATTTT
>CAKMOM010000120.1:0-11987 GCA_927910965.1 uncultured Streptococcus sp. | reverse complement strand
AGTGACAGAACAAGCCTTCGGTGGCGTCTTTATCTATGTTTGGCTTGGACCCTCTTAGCGATTTTGTTAAAGAATTGAATATCCAAGATAAGGCAGGCTGGATTGTGACAGATAACCACATGAAAACTGCAGTTGACGGTATTTTTGCAGTTGGAGATGTTCGCTTGAAAGACCTTCGCCAAGTAACAACAGCAGTTGGAGATGGGGCCATCGCCGGTCAAGAAGCTTACAAGTTTATCACCGAACATAGTTAATATACTTCGAAAATCTCTTCAAACCACGTCAGCTTCGCTTTGCCGTATATATATGGTTACTGACTTCGTCAGTCTTATATACAACCTCAAAGCAGTGCTTTGAGCTGTCTACAGCTAGCTTCCTAGTTTGCTCTTTGATTTTCATTGAGTGTAAATAAAAAACAGAACTAGCCTGAACTAGTCCTGTCTACTTTTACCCAATCACACTTCCATTCGGTACAGCTGGATCAACTGTGAGAAGAGTTAATTTTCCATCATGTTCAGCTGATAGAATCATCCCTTGGCTGACATATTTTTTCATCATTTTACGTGGTTTGAGATTGGCAACGATTTGAACTTTCTTGCCGACCAATTCTTGTTCGTTTGGATAGTATTTTGCAATTCCTGAAAGAATTTGACGATCTTCTCCATCACCAGCATCCAGACGGAATTGAAGTAACTTATCAGAACCTTCCACTTTAGAAACTTCTCTGACTTCTGCAACGCGGATTTCAACCTTGTCAAAGTCTTCAAACTTGATTTCTTCCTTATTGAGTTTGAGTTCAACTTCGTCTGGATTCCATTCTTTTTCGACTGCTGGTTTGTTACCTTCCATTTGTTCCTTGATATAGGCGATTTCTTCTTCCATATCCAGACGTGGGAAGATTGGTGTTCCCTTAGCAACTACAGTTACACCTGCAGGGAAATCCGCCAAGTTCAGGTTTTCAAGGCTAGAAACTTCTGCTAGACCCAGTTGAGTCAAGACTGCACGACTGGTTTCCATCATAAATGGCTCAATCAAGTGAGCTACAACACGAAGGCTGGCTGCCAAGTGACTCATGACACTTGCCAATTGGTCACGGAGTGCTTCATCCTTAGCCAAGCCCCATGGAGCTGTCTCGTCGATGTATTTGTTAGTACGAGATATAAGAGTCCAGACTGCTTCTAAAGCACGTGGGTAGTCAACTGCTTCCATGTAGGTGTGGTAGTCAGCGATTGATTGTTCTGCAACGTCAGCAAGAGCATGGTCAAACTCTGTTACACCCTCTACATAGGCAGGGACTTGCCCGCCAAAGTACTTATTAATCATAGAAACCGTACGGTTGAGGAGGTTTCCAAGGTCATTGGCCAATTCGTAGTTGATACGGCCTACATAGTCTTCAGGAGTGAAGGTTCCGTCTGAACCAACTGGAAGGCTACGCATGAGATAGTAACGAAGTGGATCTAGTCCATAACGCTCTACCAACATTTCAGGGTAAACGACATTCCCTTTAGATTTAGACATTTTGCCGTCTTTCATGACGAACCAACCGTGAGCAATCAAACGATCTGGCAATTTGATATCCAACATCATAAGAAGGATTGGCCAGTAGATTGAGTGGAAACGAAGGATGTCTTTTCCTACCATGTGGAAGACTGTGCCATTCCAGAATTTGTCAAAGTTACCATGTTCATCTTGACCGTATCCAAGCGCTGTCGCATAGTTAAGAAGGGCATCAATCCAAACGTATACAACGTGTTTAGGATTTGATGGTACCGGCACACCCCATGTAAAGGTTGTACGAGAAACCGCCAAATCCTCTAAACCTGGCTCAATAAAGTTGCGAAGCATTTCATTCAGACGACCATCTGGAGTGATAAATTCAGGATGAGCTTTGAAAAATTCCACCAGACGATCTTGGTATTTGCTGAGGCGAAGGAAGTATGATTCTTCAGAAACCCATTCCACTTCGTGACCTGATGGAGCAATACCGCCAGTTACATTTCCAGCTTCATCACGGAATACTTCTGCGAGCTGGCTTTCTGTAAAGAATTCCTCATCTGAAACTGAATACCAACCAGAGTATTCACCCAAATAGATGTCATCTTGAGCCAGCAAGCGTTCAAAGACTTGTGCGACAACTTTTTCATGGTAGTCATCAGTTGTACGGATAAATTTATCGTATGAGATATCTAGTAATTGCCAGAGTTCTTTGACTCCAACTGCCATCCCATCAACATAGGCTTGAGGTGTAATGCCAGCTTCTTCTGCTTTCTGCTGGATTTTCTGACCGTGCTCATCAAGACCTGTCAGATAAAAGACATCGTAACCCATCAGGCGTTTGTAACGGGCTAGGACATCACAGGCGATGGTTGTGTAGGCAGAACCAATATGAAGTTTACCAGATGGATAGTAAATCGGTGTTGTAATATAAAAATTCTTTTCAGACATAATTTTTCCTTTCCAGGCAAATGAAACCTGTTTTTCTAACACTTCATTATATCACATTTTTAATGATTTTCGATAGGGAAATCCATACAAAAACAAGATAGACAAGTGTCCATCTTGTTTAACTTATTCATAACGAAGGGCTTCAATTGGATCAAGTTTCGAAGCCTTGTTGGCTGGCAAAACTCCAAAAATCATACCCACACTAGCCGAAACTGCAAGACTAAATAGGGCAACTGGGATTGATACTCCCACTTCTATACCCGCAATCAAACCTTGCAAGAGTATGCCAGCTATAGCGGTTAAGCCTGTCGCAATGGTTAAACCAATGACTCCACCAAGCAAGGTCAATATCATGGATTCAATCAAAAACTGGATTAAAATATTAGCACGTGTTGCACCCAAAGCCTTACGGAGACCAATCTCACGCGTACGCTCCGTCACCGAAACCAGCATGATGTTCATAACACCAGTCCCTCCAACAAAAAGGGAAATTCCTGCAATGGCACTAATAATCGTAGTTATAAAGCCGAACAATTGTTGTACTTCTTGGAAGGCTGCAGTCGCATCTGACACCTGATACTCCCCTTGCTGAAGACCAGCAATTTCGGTCAATTTTCTAGCTAATTCTGGTCCCACAGTTGGTGTCAAACTGGTATCATTGACACGGAAGACAATATCAGAAATTTCATCCATATTGAAGTTGTTGGCAAGAGAAATATTAGTCGTAATCGGAAGTCCACCAATACCAAAAGTCTTGGCAGTCTTGGCCTCATCGCTGGTATAGACACCAATGACACGATAGCTAAAGCCACCAACATCTATAACCTGGTTAACAGCTTCTTGAGCAGATCCAAACAGACTATTAGCAAGTTCTTGGTCTAGTAAAATGACACTGGCCACATCTTTATAATCCTGAGCTATGAAACTGCGGCCTGCAACAATTTCATTTTCAACCGCCTTCATGTAAGTAATATTTCCACCTGTCAAGCTAGCTCGCTCCACTTTTTTGTCTTTATAAGACAGGGTGGTATTGGTCGAGTTGGTTACATAGTAACTGTCCACCCCTTTAACTTTAGCAGCCTCCTTGACCCAAGCTTCTTGTGGTTTTGGTGGCTCCACAGGAACATCCTCTTCTTTCCCAGAAACCGTCAAAGCTGATTGCTTTTGGGTAAAAGAACCATCTTTGCTTTTGATAGGCGAGAAAAAGACATGGATATTCTTCTGTGACTTGGTCATATTTTTATTAACCTGACGAGACATGGAATCTCCCAGAGCCATAATCACAACAACAGATGAAACACCAATGATAATCCCAATCATAGTGAGAAAAGAGCGCATCTTGTGGGCCATTATAGATGAAAAGGCAAATTTCAGATTCTGCATCTTAGTTTTCCTCCTTTTCTAACTGAGCACTGTCAGACGAAATAACTCCATCCCGAATGACAATCTGGCGTTTAGCATAAGCAGCGATTTCAGGCTCATGCGTTACCATAATAATTGTTTTTCCTTCATTATTCAGTTCAACTAATAATTGCATGATTTGGTTACCTGTTTTGGTATCCAAGGCTCCTGTCGGTTCGTCCGCTAGGATAATAGAAGGATTGTTTACCAAGGCACGCGCGATAGCTACACGTTGCTTTTGACCACCAGATAATTCCGAAGGCAAATGATGACTACGTTCTGTCAATTCAACCTTGTCTAAATACTCCTCAGCTAACTTGCGACGTTTTGAAGCCGAAACTCCCGCGTAAATCAAGGGCAATTCTACGTTTTGCAGAGCGTTAAGTTTAGATAGAAGAAAAAACTGCTGAAAGACAAAACCGATTTGTTGATTGCGGACCTTGGCTAGTTGTTTTTCACCAAGTCCAGCTACTTCTTGGCCTTCAAGATAATATTCTCCACTGGTTGGTGTATCCAACATACCAATCGTATTCATGAGAGTAGACTTACCCGAACCAGATGGTCCCATGATGGCAACAAATTCACCCTCATTCACTTCTAGGTTGATATTTTTGAGAACCTGCAGTTCTTGGTCACCGTTACGGTAGCTTCTGCAGATATTTTTTAGACTAATTAGTTGCTTCATCAGCCTTCACCTCTTTTCCTTCCTCTAGAGAAGACGTTGGGTTACTGATGACCTTGACTCCATTTGTCAGACCTGAAGTGATTTCTTGGTTGTCTGCATCAGCATTGCCCAAACCAACTTCCACTTTCTTGGCCTTTTTCTGCTCGTCAAGCACCCAGACATAGTTCTTATCATTTTCAGTCACAACACTTGTTAGAGGAACCAAAATGGCTTTACTCTTATTCTTAACCTCAACACTTACTGAGAATCCTTGTTTCAAATCACCGATTTCACTTGTAACATCGATGGTATATGGATATTTAGAACCAGAATTACCACCTGTTGCGGCAGTAGCTGCACTTGCTGCTTCACCACTAGTTTTAGGATAGTCAGAGATATAGCTAATCTTACCTGTCCAGCTCTTATCTTGGTAAACTTTAGAAGTAAAGGTTACTTCTTGTCCTACAGAGAGGTTGGCAAGGTTATATTCAGATAGTTCACCCTTAACTTGCAAGTTTTCATTACTTACGACATGAACGACTACTTGACTAGCTCCTGTTGGAGATTTAGAAACATTGTGGTTGACTTCAACCACAGTTCCCTCCAGGGTACTGAGAACCGTCATGGCATCCAACTGACTTTGAGCCTTACTTAATTGCGCTTCTGCATCTGCACGAGCATCACGGGCATCACCTAGTTGTGCATCAATAGATGAAACTGCATTTCCTGAGACTGGAGCTGGAGTTTGCCCTGCAGCTCCTTCGCCTCCTGCTGGTGCTGGTAACTGTGGAGCCGGAGCTGAAGCGGCTTCATTTCGTGCTTGATTGAGTTCATTGATATGACGATCTGCCTTCGCTACTGCTCGGCTAGCTGAATCATAGGCCGCCTGGGCTTCTGAACTACTGTACTTGACTAAAGCCTGTCCTTCGCTGACCTTATCACCCACAGAAACAAGGATTTCATCTAAATCTCCCTTACTAGCATCAAAATAAACATATTGTTCATTTTTTGCTGTTACTGTCCCTGACAATAAAACAGAGGACGCCACGCTTCCTTCCTTGGCAACAACAAGATGAGTAGGCTCATCTTTTACAGCGGTCTGAGATGGTTGTCTAAAGAGCAAAATCCCCCCAGCACCTAATACAACTACACTTGCAGCACCGATTGCTGCATACAATTGCCACTTTTTAGCTTTACGATTCTTCTTCATAATGAAACTCCTTTTTGATTTAAAGTCTTAACAATATTATATAAAAATTAGCAAATATAAACAATAACAGTTCAGAACGAAATAATGACATTTCAGGATTTGATTATTGTTCGGAATCTATTTTTATTACCATTGTACTAGTTATATAATACACTTTATTTTTCCTTTTTGCAAGCCTTTTCTTTAATTTTTTTGAACGTAGCAGATTTTTGCAATCAGATAAAAAAAAAGATAGAATATGACTATCAAAAAATGACACTCTACTATTTCAAAGAGTACAAAGGAGTTTACAATGAGAGAATACGATATCATTGCTATCGGTGGAGGTAGCGGAGGAATTGCTACCATGAATCGTGCTGGTGAACACGGAGCCAAAGCGGCCGTTATTGAGGAAAAGAAACTAGGTGGAACCTGCGTCAACGTCGGCTGTGTTCCCAAAAAAATCATGTGGTACGGGGCACAAATCGCTGAGACTTTCCATCAATTTGGAAAAGACTACGGCTTTAAGACTACTGATCTTAACTTTGACTTTGCAACCCTACGTCGCAATCGTGAAGCCTACATTGATCGCGCTCGTTCTTCTTATGATGGCAGTTTTAAACGCAACGGTGTAGACTTGATTGAAGGTCATGCTGAATTTGTAGATTCTCATACTGTCAGCGTAAATGGTGAACTGATCCGTGCTAAACATATCGTGATCGCTACTGGTGCCCATCCAAGTATTCCAAATATTCCTGGTGCTGAGCTAGGTGGCTCTTCTGATGATGTATTTGCTTGGGAAGAATTGCCAGAGTCAGTTGCTATTCTAGGCGCTGGTTATATTGCCGTTGAATTGGCTGGCGTACTCCACACTTTTGGTGTCAAGACAGACCTCTTTGTTCGTCGTGATCGTCCTTTACGTGGTTTTGATTCTTACATCGTTGAAGGTTTGGTCAAGGAAATGGAAAGAACAAACTTACCACTTCATACTCACAAAGTCCCTGCCAAGTTAGAAAAAACTGCTGAGGGCATTACCATTCATTTCGAAGATGGTACTAGTCACACAGCTAGCCAAGTTATCTGGGCTACTGGTCGCCGTCCAAACGTTAAGGGCTTGCAACTTGAAAAAGCTGGAGTAACTCTGAACGAACGTGGCTTTATCCAAGTGGATGAATACCAAAATACTGTTGTTGAGGGAATCTACGCTTTAGGTGATGTAACAGGCGAAAAAGAACTAACTCCAGTTGCTATCAAGGCTGGACGTACTTTGTCTGAACGTCTCTTTAACGGCAAAACAACTGCAAAAATGGATTACTCAACTATTCCAACTGTTGTCTTTTCACACCCTGCTATCGGAACGGTTGGTTTGACAGAAGAGCAAGCTATTAAAGAATACGGTCAAGACCAAATCAAGGTTTACAAATCAAGCTTTACGTCTATGTACTCTGCTTGCACTGACAACCGTCAAGAAACACGTTTCAAATTGATCACAGCAGGTTCAGAAGAAAAAGTTGTCGGACTTCATGGAATTGGCTATGGTGTTGATGAAATGATTCAAGGATTTGCCGTTGCTATCAAAATGGGAGCAACCAAGGCAGACTTTGATGCAACTGTGGCGATTCACCCAACTGCATCTGAAGAATTTGTAACTATGCGTTAATCGAAATAAAAGAAGCTGATACAAATGTATCTGCTTCTTTTTTGATGTTTTCGAATCGATGAAAACAACTTAACCAATAAGCAAAATCGGCCGTTACAGTTTTTGTTACCTTGTTTTAAAAAATTGGTTGACAATAATTACTCTACGAGTATAATAGTTACTATACATCAGAAAAGAGGTTAACTATTTTGAAAAAAGCTCATATTTATGCTATCCCTGCTATTGGAGCTGCTCTCATTGCTGTTTTGGCACAAATCAGTCTTCCAATTGGACCTGTTCCCTTCACTCTGCAAAACTTTGCAATCGGCTTGATTGCAACTGTCTTTAGACCAAGAGAGGCTGTACTTTCTGTTGGACTCTATCTTCTTCTAGGTGCTATCGGTCTTCCTGTTTTTGCAGGAGGTGGAGCTGGTTTTCAGGCTTTAGTTGGTCCTACTGCAGGCTATCTTTGGTTTTATCTTGTTTATTCTGGACTTACATCCTCTCTAACCAACAGCAAGAGTAGTGTTGTCAAGATTTTTCTTGCAAACCTCTTGGGTGATGCCCTTGTCTTTGTCGGCGGGATTCTCAGCTTACATTTTCTTGCTGGAATGGCATTTGAAAAAGCTCTTGTTGTGGGGGTCATTCCCTTTATCATTCCAGACCTTGGTAAAATTATTGCTATTAGTTTTATTAGCCGTCCATTACTTCAACGCCTTAAAAATCAAGCTTACTTTGCTAACTAAAAAAGGATATCGAGTTGTAATGACTCAATATCCTTTTCTTTCATTTTGAAAACTTAGTTACCTTTAAAGGCATCCACCATCGTTTGAAATTCTTCATTAGAGAGAGTAATCCCTTTGCCCATTTTAGTATGATCTGGACTCCAAGCACGAATATCAAACTTTGCAGGGGCACCATTAAAGCTCACACGGTTGATTTCCTTAGTCCAACCTTTTTCGTTTTCAGAAAGAGTCAACAAGTGCTCTTCGATTTCAAATGTAAATTCTGCCATTTTCTTCTCCTTTTTTAGCTTTCATTAGTTTATTCGTAAAATCTTGTAGATTTTAGGAAAATTTTATATAATATTGATATAAAAGAAGGGAGGCCACTATGAGACATAAATTCCAGCAAGTTCTAGATAAAATACATGACTTTTTAAATGGACATGACCAATCAGACCAGACTGAAAGCAACTCCCTTACAGCCACTATTGAAGAGGCTATCCAGAAACAAACCGCTGTTCACCTTATCTTGTCTGAGACAAGTTTTACAGGTGACATCATCAAATACGATCAGCAACGCCAGCAAATTATCGTGAAAAATTTTGCCAAAAATGTGACCCGTATTATCCGCATAAGCGATATTCAGCGCCTGCGATTTGTCCCTTCAACTGTCCAAACAGCCCAAAAAAATAGATTTAAGAAAGAGTGAGATGTAGTTACTGCATCCCACTCTTTTTTCTTAGCGAACTTGTTCAAAATGTAAATGAACGGCGATGTGATCTCCATAACCACTTCTTTCCAAGTCACGTTGTAGACGATAGGAAATGTAGTGTTCTGCAATGGTAATGTAACCTGCACCCAGTAAACGATGTTCAACCAAAGACTGAATCATGCTGATGGTCGCACGCTCCACCTTGGCCTCTTCCAAATCCAAAACCACTTTCTTAGTGACTTGTGCAAGGTTTTGACGTAAATCATCTGTCAATACATAGACAGTCTGGGCTGCTTTTAAGATAGCTTGGTAAATCTTATCTGGATTAAATTCAGCAATTTCTCCATCACGTTTGATTACTTGCATAGGTATCTCCTTTATTCTTTGTTTTCTTTAATTTCTGCCAGCATTTTTTCTTCTTCTGCTGTCAGTTGATAATGTTCAAGCAAATCCGGTCTGCGTTCATAGGTTTTCTTTAAACTCTCATACAGGCGCCACTGACGAATCTTTTCATGGTGTCCACTCATCAGTACATCTGGCACAACCATACCTCGATAATCGTAGGGACGTGTGTACTGAGGATATTCGAGAAGCCCAGAAGAAAAACTATCATCTTGGTGGCTAGACTCCTTGCCAATCACTTCTGGAATCAGGCGTACCGTAGCATCAATCATGGTCATAGCTGCCAACTCACCACCAGTCAGTACATAGTCTCCCAGAGAAACCTCATCTGTCACCAAGGTCTTAATACGCTCATCATAACCCTCATAGTGCCCACAGATAAAGATTAACTCTTCCTCTTGAGCCAAATCCTCAGCATAAGCCTGATCAAACTGCTTTCCAGCAGGATCGAGGAGAATGACGCGCGGATTTTTCTTTTCAATAGCATCAAAGGCATCGAAAATGGGTTGGGCTCGGAGCAACATCCCCTGACCGCCTCCGTAGGGCTCATCGTCGACATGGCGGGCCTTTTCAGCATTTTCTCGAAAATTATGATACTGGATATCCAAGAGCCCCTTTTCTCGAGCCTTTCCAACGATTGAGTGCTCTAGCGGAGAAAACATCTCTGGAAAAAGGGTTAAAATATCAATCTTCATCGTCTAACCCTTCTAAGATTTCCACATCGACGCGGTTATTTGGAATATCAACATTGAGAATCACTGGTGGGATATAAGGCAAGAGCAAATCACGCTTGCCTTTTCGCTTGACCACCCAGACATCGTTAGCACCTGGTTGCAGGATTTCTTTGATGGTTCCAATCAAGTTATCACCCTCATAGACTTCCAAACCGATAATCTCGTGATAGTAGAATTCACCATCGTCTAGGTCATTCAAATCTTCCTCAGCAACCTTGAGACTGTATCCCTTGTACTTTTCGATAGCGTTGATATGGTACATATCTTTGAATTTAATAATGTCAAAGTTCTTCTGTTTACGGTGGCTAGCGATGGTCACTGTTTGAACAAACTGATCTTTTTCATCAAACAAAGCCAGCTCAGTACCTTTTTTAAACCGTTCTTCTGCAAAATCCGTCACAGACAAGACTCGCATCTCCCCCTGCAACCCCTGCGTATTGACGATTTTCCCAACATTAAAGTAGTTCATCTTGTCTCCTGTACTCTATTTCTTTCCATCTTATTCGGACAATTCTCGAATAATAGTCACAATTTTTTCTGATTCTGACCATTGTAAATAATGGTGATTCCCTCCTAAAATGAGTTTAGTATTGGAAGTCCAATATTCTGATTCTCTGTACTCTTTTTCTCTATAAGCCTGACAAAAAATAAACACAGGGATATGAGCTTCTACAAATACATTCTCAAAATCTTCCTCAGTAATCTCTCCAGATATCTGAAATCCTGGATCTTGATTTTCCAACTCTGAACCTTTTTCTTGCATTATTTCCCAGATTTCTTTATTAATTTCAGGGCTAAATGTGGCTTGAGTTAAGTTCTTAAAATAAAGTTCAGGACCACACTCCTCAATCAGCCTCATCTGCTCTTCCATTTCTGGATAAGGATCTTCTGAAAAATCAGCAAACATGACTTTTTTAGTTGTCGGTTCCATTGCTAGTAAAGCCTGACACTTAATTGGTTTGTTGAGCAATTTGCAAGCTAAAATTCCACTCAAACTATGTACACAAAGTATATATTCAGAAATCGCCAATTCTTCAAGTACTTCATAAACTGCATCTGCAAGATTATCCAGATTTTTTCCAGCTTGGTCATGAATCGGACTCCTACCTGTGTTCGGAAAATCAATAGTCAAATAACCAATTGTAGGAGGAAGTTTTTCAAGTATAAGTGAAAAATTTTCATAACTTGGTAGCAAACCTGCACCACTTAAACAAACTAGCATTTTCTTTTGCTTTTGATAAGTAACAGAGAGACTACCAATTTCTGTAGATACTTCAATCCTCTTCATAAAGAAACCCACTCGTTCTATATAATGAATTATTAAAAATCCTTATCCTTATTTTAACACGTTCCAAGGATTTTCTCAAGTTGGAGGAAGATACATAGAGGGGTCGCTATAGTCCAAAAAGTGCTAATAGTTTCCTCTTTAATGTTAATTTATATTTGAAAGATGAGATATTCACATTCCCATTATACATATTACTATAAAATGTATACTCGCCAATTTCACCCTGACTTGTTTTCCATTTCATTCTTAAACTAGGCATATTCTCTGGTAAATTTGTATGAATCAATAAGCATGTATAATTCTTTAAATTTTTAACTGTATGCAGTTTATCATTATCAACTAAACGATTACTTTTTGAATCATAGATTAAAGAATAAAATTCTATAATTTCAATATCAACTTCCTTTGGATAAAAAATCAAATGGTTAAAAGGTTTGCTACTTATATTATGCGTAAATTCATGAATATAGTGAAAATTTGTATGTAAAGATTCAAACTCGAATGGTTTAATTTCCTTGATTTCAATATTATTGATATAAACCTTATTTTGGAACGTTATCTTTATAATCACAGCAATAAATGTCGCAATTTGTAAAATTCGTAATAGCCAATCAATATACATTGACCAATCTATGTTAAAAACACAATCAATATTCATTCTTTTTTCAGTTTTACTTTTAAAAATCCTTCCAAATCTCGTTCATGCTGATATTTGATAGCTGCCTTTTTGTCTTTTTCAAAAATGGTCTTGGTTAGATCTATGTCGTTGATGGTCGCAATTGCGACAG